>DATLQY010000445.1:0-8053 GCA_035534975.1 Pirellulales bacterium | reverse complement strand
GGCGGCGATGTTGGATTCATCGAGGTCGCGTCGCTGCCGTTGGCCACTCCGCTTGAGGGCCATTCGGCGTCTAGCACTTTCGACCAATCGACATGGCTTGATGATTTTAACGCGGGTGTCAGAGAAGCTGCCCCGGCGATGCGGGGATTGAAACTCGCGGGCATCGCTGTATTGATCGCGAGTCATGCGGTTGTCAGAGAAGCTGCCCCGGCGATGCGGGGATTGAAACGACGTACGCGGGCGAGTCCGCGTACCCGTGGGCCTGTCAGAGAAGCTGCCCCGGCGATGCGGGGATTGAAACGGTACCATCCGGCGCTGCAATGACGAGTCGTTGCGGTTTGTCAGAGAAGCTGCCCCGGCGATGCGGGGATTGAAACCGTGCCGCATGGTGGTAGCGGCAGGGATAAGCGATCGGAGTCAGAGAAGCTGCCCCGGCGATGCGGGGATTGAAACCCAGGACCCTGCGCCGCGTGCCGTGGACGGCGCGCATCGTCAGAGAAGCTGCCCCGGCGATGCGGGGATTGAAACTAGCGGGCGAAGGTCGTCTCGGCCATGTTGACCGGCGCAGTCAGAGAAGCGGTCTAAAGCCAGTCTTCGACGCGGAGCCCGGGCACTCGTTCGAAATCTCGAAGATTGTGCGACAGCGGCGTCGCATCATGGACCAACACGATCGACGCAATCTTTAGATCCATGGTCCCAATTCGGACTCTCTGAGCACGGAGCGACTGAAACGTGTCGGCCGCGAAGCCATCGAAAGGGAGGATCCGCCAAGCGGCAAAAAACCCGAATAGCTTCACAAGGCGCTCGTAGTACTTTACCTCTTGGTGTACGTCGCGTTGGCCGTGAATGGCGCTCAACCACCCTCGCATTTGTTCCTCCGGCGTAATGGCCGTGGTCACGATGTCGCGGTCGGCCGTGCCAAGCAACCGCTCGCGCAGCACGTTCGCGCGGGCGCCCTCGGGGTACTGAAAAAACGAGATGTAACTCGTGTCGAGGACGATCATGCTCCCGCCTGCCGCCGGTCTTCCTCCCGAATGCATTCGCCGGCCAGGATGATCTCCTTCATCACCGGGTCACCCGCGAACATCCCAAAAGTTCTCTTCCATTCGTCCCGGCCGGTTTGGCCCGACGTCGCGTTGACCTGCAGCATTTGGTCCACCAGTTGCTCGAGTCGCGTGAGTCTTTGTTCAATCGTCGCTTCAGACATGGCTACGTTCTCCAACCAACTTTCCCATTTCCATCTTACCCTCGCCGCCCGCCCTGGTCCAACCGACCAGGAGATCAAGTACGGTCAAGCGGGCCACCGGTATCACCAGCGCCTAGGCACGAGCCGCTCCTGACGGCACGAAGAACGTCGAGCGACGAATTCCGGGCCCCTTTCCTCTCACTTCCTCCTCTTTCCGTCCCCATATCTCCTCCTCATCCCCACATCGCCTTTTAAGAAGAATGTCGATCCGCGTGTTGCCCCGCGACTTGCCCGCGTCGCAGCATGCTGTAGACCACCGGAACGAACAACAGCGTCGTGATGGTGGCCACGAACAGACCGCCGATCACCGCCCGTCCCAAGGGGGCGTTTTGCTCTCCGCCTTCGCCAAGCCCCAGCGACATGGGCAACATGCCGATGATCATGGCCGCGGCCGTCATCAGCACCGGCCGCATGCGGGTCCGTCCCGCTTCGAGAGCGGCCTCGAATGCCGATTTGCCTTCGGCTCGCTGTTCGTTGGCGAAAGTCACCAGCAGGATGCTGTTGGCCGTGGCTACGCCGATCGACATGATCGCGCCCATCAGGGCCGGCACGCTGAACGTCGTCCGCCACAACAAGAGCGACCAGACGATGCCCACGAACGCTCCGGGCAACGCCGTGATGATGATGAATGGATCGAGCCAGCTTTGGAAATTGACGACCATCAGCAGGTAGACCAGCACCGCGGCGAAGACCAGTCCCAGGCCCAGCCGCAGGAACGCCGATTCCATGCTCTCCACCTGGCCGCGCATGGCGATCGTGTTGCCGGGACCGAGCCGGGTTCGATATTCGGCCAGCAACTGGTTGATTTCGACGGCGACGCTCCCCAGGTCGCGGCCTTGGACGTTGGCGTAGACGTCGAACGCCGGTTGCACGTTCACATGGTTTGCCGCCTCCGAGGTCACGCTGCGCTCGACCGTCGCTACGTTGGACAAAAGTTGCACGCCGGAAGCCTGCTGCGAGGTCAGCGGCAGCCCGTTGATGGAGTCGACGCTGTCAAGCTTGTATGCCGGAGTGCGCGTTTCGACGAGGTACGAGATGCCCATTTTCGGGTCGACCCAGTAGTTCGGCTGCACCTGGCCGCTACCCGAGAGTGACACCAACAGGCTGTTGGCCACGTCCTGTTGGGTGAACCCCAGCTCGCGGGCCCGCGTCTGATCGACGTCGACGTGCAGCTTGGGCACGTTCACCACCTGGTGCAGGTGAACATCCTCGACGCCCCGTATTTTACGGACGCGCTCGGCGATCTCCGTCGCGATCTTATAGTTCTCGCGGCGGTTCAGGCCGGCGACCTGGATGTCGATCGGTGCCGGCAAGCCGAAATTCAGGATTTGGCTCACGATATCGGCAGGCTGGAAGAAGAACGTCAGTTGCGGAAAGCGCCCCGCCAACTCCCGGCGCAAGTTGGCCATGTACTCGGGAGTCGAATGGCTGCGATCATGGGCCAACGCGACGAGAATCTCGCCGTCCGCCATGCCGGTCGTGGCGCTATCGCCGAAAGCCATCGCGTAAGTGCGGTTCGGCAAGCCGATATTGTCGAGCACCAGCTCGATTTCACGTTCGGGGATGATCTCGCGGATCGCGTTTTCCACCTGGCTGAAGTAGTGTTCCGTCTGCTCGACGCGCGTGCCGGCCGGCGCCCGCACGTGCAGGCGGAACTGGCCGGTGTCGACCGTGGGAAAAAAGTCGCGTCCCACCCGGGGCAAGACGACGAAGCCGCTTGCCACCACGACCGCGAATGCCGCGAACACCCGTGAGCGGTGCCGCAAATTCCATTGCAATAGCGAAGCATAGGCGTCGCGCATTTGTTCGAAACGCCGCTCGAACCCGGCGTGGAAGCGGCCGAACCAGCCGTGGCCCGCGCCGTGCTTTTGTGCCAGTTCGACGGGCAACAGGTAATCGACCATGGTCGGTACGATCGTTCGCGAGAGCAGGTAGGAGGCCAGCATCGCGAACGCCACCGCCAGCGCCAGCGGAGTGAACAAGTACTTCGGCGGGCCGTCGAGAAACAATACCGCCACGAACACGATGCTGATCGTCAGCGTCGAGACGAACGTGGGCCCCGCGATCTGAGAGGCGCCGTCGAGAATCGCCTGACGGAGCGGCTTGCCGAGGCCCAGGTTGCGGTGAATGTTCTCGATCTCGACGGTCGCGTCGTCGACCAGAATGCCGACCGCCAGGGCGAGTCCGCCCAACGTCATCACGTTCAGCGAGTGGCCGAGCAAAAACAGCACCACGATTGACGACAAGATCGCCAGCGGGATCGAGACGGCCACGATCAGCGTGCTTCGCCAGCTCCCGAGAAACACCAGGATCATCGCGGCGGTGAGCAGCCCGGCGATGATGCTCTCGGTGACGACCCCCCGATCGCCGCCGTGACGAATACCGATTGGTCGAACAGCAGGTCGATTCGCAGGCCCGCCGGGGCGGCCGCGCGAATCTCAGGCATGATCGCCTTGACCTGCTTGACGATGTCGAGCGTCGAGGCCTTGCCGTTCTTGAGCAGCGTCACCAACGCGCCGCGCGCGCCGTTACGGCGGACGACGGTGGTTTGGGTGCTTCCGCCGTCGCGGACCTGGGCCACGTCGCGCATGTAAATCGTCGCGCCGGCGACGACCTTGACCGGTATCTCGTTGAACCTGGCGGGCGTAAGTGGCGTGTTGTTGAGCGTCACCGGGTATTCCTGTGTGTCGATGCGCGCCACGCCCGTCGGGTAGGCCAGATTGTAGGCGTTGATCGCATCGGCGACTTCCTTGGGCGAGATGCCCTTGGCCTGCAAGAGGTGCTGGTCGATATCGACCATCACCTGCCGCTCGCGTCCGCCGTAGGGCGTGGGCATGGTCAGGCCCTGCACGGTCGAGAGCTGCGTACGGAGAATGTAGAGGCCGTAATCGTAGACCTCCTCTTCCGACATCGTTTCGCTGCTCAGGCCGATTTGCAGAATGGGCACGCTCGAGGCGTTGAAGCGCACGATCACCGGCGGCTGGATGCCCGGCGGCATGAGCGCGCGGATCGACTGAGTGGTCGCCGTCACCTGGGCCATGGCCGTGCCGATGTCGGCGCCGGGGTGAAACTGAATTCGGATGACGGCCACGCCGTTGAGTGTTTGCGACTCGACTCGCTTGATGTCGTTGACGTTCGAGGTGATCGCGTATTCCGAGTAGGTGGTGATCCGCTGCTCGACCTCGCTGGTTTCCATGCCCTTGTAGGTCCAGATCACGGTGATCACGGGGATGTCGATTTCAGGAAAGATATCGGTCCGCATCTGGTGAACCGAGGTGGCCCCGAGCACGGCGATCAAGAGCGCCATCACGGCGAAGGTATAGGGGCGTTTCAGGGCGAGTCGCACGATCCACATGGCTGGTCCTCCGCGAAATGGGTTGTTTTGCGAAGCAAGATACCGGCCGGCGGCGAAAACCTTACCCGCGGCGTCCCAACCTCGTCCTTTATATATGGGCGACGCCTTCGCACCGAATCGTGTAAGACTTGGCCACCTAGCCGGTAGGTATCTTTAGTACGCCGTGGCGATGGCGTTCACGAGCGGGGGAGTGGAGAGAGAGTCAAGGAGCTGAATCATGCATGCGCAAATCGTGGGAAGCGAAAGTGCCCAAAGTGCCCGGCTTGCCGCGGCGAAGGTCGGTCGGCGCGAAGCCGGATCGCGACGCATTGATCAGCATGCGAACGATCGGTCCGATTCTCTCTGGGCAGATTTCCTCGCCGTACTCTCGGTCGCGATCGCCGTCGTGATCGTGATTCAAATGATTTTGCCGCTGGGATAGCACCACTGGATTTCCAAACGCCTCGGTCTACAGCCCGACCAAGGCGGCGGTCGACGCCGTGACGCGGTCGCTGGCCAGGGAGCTTGGCCCGCGCAAGATCCGGGTCAATTCGATCAATCCCGGTATGGTCGAGACCGTAGGGGTCCACGCCGCGGGCATCGCCGAAAGCGACATGCGCAAGCAAACGGAAGCGGCCACGCCGCTCGGCCGCATTGGTCAGCCACGCGACATCGCCCCCGCAGCCGTGTTTCTCGCCTCCTCGGACTCGGCGTGGGTGACAAGGGAGACATTGTACATCTCCGGTGGATTGCGCTGATTCGAATCACTGGGGTCGCTTCATACTTTGGCTTCAAGGCAAATAGAGCCGTCCCGTGCCGCGGATATTGTCAATTTCAAAGAGGTATCGGAACAGACGGTCGATCACCCGGTCAGCGTACTCGTCGTCTGTGAGCAGGTTGTCCGCGTCGCCGATGGTGAACACCGGCAAGCTCTCGGACGTGCTCTGTTCCCGAATCGTGGCTTCGAGCGAGTCGACCGCGTCTTTTCGGCGGTTATTGGTCAGGAGGATGACGCCGTATTCCTGGCAGCGCTGCCACACCAGTGAATCCTTGTCGGCTGGATCCAAGCCGATGTCGGCAAAGGTCAGGTAGCGAAGCTCGAGGTGGTCCCAGAACTCACGCCATGTTTCGCCTTGCATCCGTGCGACGAGGCGCGCGATATGACCCTGAATATTGGCGTCAGCCAGAAGCGCGGTCACCGTTGCGCTCCTGGCTCCGTTTTTTCTTTTTCAGCTCGTCACGGAGTGCCGCCATTTTTTCGCCACCGCGACGGAGGATTTCGTCGATGTGTGGCGCGTTCCGTCTTTGGGCATTTCGCTCTCGGATCAAGCGATCCTGGTTCATGACGGCTTCGTAGTTTTCCTGGACATACTGCTCCACGGCCTGGATTTCGTCGACCGATAGGGTCGGCATGATTTCTAGGATTTCTTCGTAGGTGCATTGCCGCTGAAAATAAGGAACGAGATCCTGGACAGTGATCCGACTGGTCGAAAGCTGCATCCCGCAGCCGCGGTCGACGATCTTAATGGTCTTGTTCATGTCTGCACCTACAGAGGTATGTCTCAGCCTATTGTACCATGGAATGCCGCCAAGAATCAGTCCCTCATGACGAACCTCCGCCGTGGATGGGGATCGAGGGCCAACTGCCACGGGGACACCAATCCGAGTAGCTCGGTCGCAAGTCCGCCGCCATCCGCTTATGTAATGGCCCGACGCGGTTGGTTTCCTCATTGGCTGCCATGAGCGACAGGCGATAGAATGGAGGTTCGTAGTTCCGCCTTCAGGCGGCCCGGACAAGCGGTGCGGTTTCGCCTGGAGTCGCACTACCGACATCGATGATTTTCAGTTCACGGAAGCACCTAAACCTCTAACCTTGACCTTTGCGGAGAATCCAAATGGCCGACGTCGTGTTGGGCGACTTCTCCTTGGAAAGGATGGTTCAAGCCGTGGAAGATGTGCGTGATCGGCTCTTGCGAGCGGCCCAAGTCTTGGATGAAGCGGGCGTGCCTTATGCCGTCGTCGGTGGCAACGCCGTTGCGGCCTGGGTGGCGCGCGTCGATAAAGCGGCGGTTCGAAACACGCAGGACGTCGATATCCTGCTGCGCCGCGCCGACCTCGACCGCGCCACCGCGGCAATGGCCAAGTCGGGCTTCATCCATCGCCACGTCAAGGGGATCGACATGTTTCTCGACGGCCCGCAGGCGAAAGCCCGCGATGCCGTCCACATCATCTTCGCGGGCGAGAAGGTCCGCCCGGAATCGTTGTTCGCCGCGCCGGAAATCGCGGAAAGCGAGAGGAGCGACCGCTTTCAGATCGTCGCCCTCGAGGCGCTGGTTCGCATGAAACTAACGTCGTTTCGCGATAAAGACCGGACCCACCTGCGGGACATGCTGGATGTCGGCCTGATCGACGCCGCGTGGAAGATCCGGCTGCCCGCTGAACTGGCACAGCGGCTTCAAGAGTTGCTTGACACTCCCGAAGGTTGATCAAGCGCCATTTTGGCTGTTTCGACCGACCCGCCGCCCACCACCGCCTTGACGGGCTGGGCGCCACTCGCCGACAATGTAACTTTGGATGTATCTACGATCCTTCGGATGAGCCGATGAAGCGAGCGGAATTTCACGTTGCCCATGTCCTGACGCTGTTCGTGGCGCTGGCGCCATGCCAGGCAGGGGCGGAAGACCCGGCAGGGATCGAATTCTTCGAGAAGAAGGTCCGGCCGATCCTGGTGCGCAACTGTTACGAGTGCCATTCGACGGCCAGCGTCAAGCTGAAGGGGGGCTTGCTGCTCGATACCCGCGACGGCACCCGTCGTGGGGGCGATTCGGGGCCGGCCGTCGTACCCGGAAAAATCGACGAAAGCCTGCTGATTGCGGCCGTCCGACACGAGTCGTTCGAAATGCCGCCGGCGGGAAAGTTGTCCGAAGCGGCGATCGCCGACCTGGTTGCCTGGATCGACATGGGGGCCCCCGATCCGCGGGACGCGCACCCCGCCGCGGGGGAAATCGCCCGACAGCTCTGGGCGGAGCAACTGGCCCAGCGGCGCGGATGGTGGGCCTATCAGCCGGTGGTCGAACCGGCGGTGCCCGTGGTCCGCGATTCGAGCTGGTCCGAACAGCCGATCGATCGGTTCATTCTTGCCCGGCTCGAGGCCGCGGGCCTGGCCCACGCGCCGCGCGCCGACGCCGCGACGCTTGTGCGGCGGCTGTCGTTCGCTCTGACGGGCCTCGCCCCGACGTGCGACGACGCCGAGGCGTTCGCGGTCGATCCGTCGCCCGCCGGATGGGAAGCGCTGGTCGAGCGGTTGATGGCGTCGCCCCATTTTGGCGAACGCTGGGCGCGCCACTGGATGGACGCGGTCCGTTATACCGACACCTACGGCTACGAATGGGACGTCCCCGCCAAGGGGGCCTGGCGATACCGCGACTATTTGATAAGGGCGTTCAATCAAGACGTGCCGTTCGACCAGTTGG
>DATLQY010000444.1:0-7388 GCA_035534975.1 Pirellulales bacterium | reverse complement strand
AACTCGATCACCGGCCAGTGCAACGCGATGGGTTCGCGGCTGTTCAGCAACACGACGAACTTGTTGGGCGGCCACGACTTCACCAACCCCGCCCACCGTGAGAAAGTTGCCCGGCTGCTCGGCATCGACCCTGCGCTCATCCCACAATGCAACAGCCTGGCGTACCACGAGATTGTCGAGGGAATCCTGGCGGGCAAGATCAAGGGGCTTTGGGTCATCGCCACCAACCCGGCTCATTCGTGGATCAACCAGCACCAGTTGCTCGACGTGTTCAGTCGACTCGACTTTCTGGTCGTCCAGGACATGTACCACACGACGGAGACGGCCGAGTTGGCCGACCTGGTGTTGCCCGCCGCCGCCTGGGGCGAGAAGGAGGGCACATTCATCAATTCGGAGCGGCGGATCGGTTTGCTGAAGAAAGTCGCCAAGGCGCCGGGCCAGTCGCTGGCCGATTTTTCCATCTTCCGGCTGATCGCCCAATATTGGGGTTGCGAAGCCATGTTTCGCGAATACACCTCGCCCGAAGCGGTGTTCCAGCTCTCAAAGGAGATATCGCGAGGCCAGCCCTGCGATTTCAGCGGCGTCGAGGATTACCGGATGCTCGACGAGCGGAGAGGCATCCAGTGGCCCTACCCATCGGACGATCCGCCACAGGAACCCGAGCGGCGGCTATTCGCCGATGGCCGCTATTACCATGCCGACGGGCGTGCCAGGTTCGTGTTCGAATCGCCTCGTCCGCTTCGCGAGCCACCCAACGCGCGGTATCCGCTGTTCTTGCTCACGGGCCGCGGCAGCGCGTCGCAGTGGCACACGCAAACCCGCACCAAGAAGTCGGCCGTGCTTCGCAAGCTCTATCCTGAGAACGTCTACGTCGAGGTCAACCCCGCCGACGCTGAGCGCCTTGGTATCCGGCCCCACGAATGGATCCACGTCGAGAGCCAGCGCGGGCGGATCGAAGCACGCGCGTTCGTCACCCACTCGGTTCCCGCCGGGCAGGTGTTCGTGCCCATGCACTACGAAACCGTCAACCGATTGACCGACGCCGTATTCGATCCGTACTCCAAGCAGCCCGCGTATAAGGCCTGCGCCGTCCGCCTGCGTAAGAACCTCCATGAAACGTGAGAACGGGGGAGGCGGAAGAGGGGAAGAGGGGAAAAGGGAAAAGGGCGGAGCGTGGGAACGAGTAACAACTGACAACTGACAACTGACAACTGACAACTCACCATGAACCTTCGCGACTTTCGCCGTGCCGGCCACTGGCCTAGCTTGCTCGGTGCGTTCCTCTACTTCGACGTCAGCTTCATGATCTGGGTCCTGATCGGCGCCTTGGCAAACTCGATCGTGCCCGACTTCCGCCTCTCGGCCGCCGAGCGCGGTTTGCTTGTGGCGGTGCCGCTCCTGGGCGGTGCCTTGTTGCGTCTGGTCCTGGGCTACCTGACCGACCGCATCGGCGCGCGGCGGACCGGGATCGCCGGCATGGTGTCGACGCTCGTGCCGCTGACCTTGGCCTGGCTCTGGGCCGACAACTACTATTCGTTGCTCGCGGTGGGATTGCTGCTGGGCGTGGCGGGCGCCAGCTTCGCGGCCGCGTTGCCGTTGGCAAGCCGCTGGTACCCTCCGCAGTACCAGGGGCTGGCGATGGGCATCGCGGGGGCCGGCAACAGCGGCACGGCGCTGGCGACGTTTTTCGCTCCGCGGCTGGCCGAGGCGATCGGCTGGCACAGGGTTTTCGGCCTGGCCATCGCGCCGCTATTGGCGGTGCTCGTGTACTTCGTGATGTTCGCCAAAGACAGCCCGACACGACCTCCGCCGCAGACATTGCGCGATTACGCGGCGGTCGCGCGCCAGCGCGATCTTTGGTGGTTCTGCGCGTTCTACGCGGTCACGTTCGGCGGCTTCGTCGGCCTTGCTAGTTTCCTGAGTATTTTCTTTCACGATCAGTACGGCTTGAGCAAGGCCGCGGCGGGAGGCTTCGCGACGCTCTGCGTCGTTTCGGGTTCGTTCCTGCGTCCCCTGGGCGGTCACGGCGCCGACCGCATCGGCGGCGTCCGGCTGCTGACGTTGCTCTACCTGGGCGTCGGCACGTTGCTCATGGGTATGGCCGCTTCGCCGTCATTGGGCTGGGGCGCGGCCTTGATGTTCGCGGTGATGGGCCTGTTGGGCATGGGCAACGGCGCGGTGTTCCAGCTTGTGCCGCAGCGTTTCGGCCGCCAGATTGGCACGGTCACTGGGCTGGTCGGCGCGGCGGGCGGCTTCGGCGGATTCCTGCTGCCGACGATGCTGGGCGGCGTCAAGCAATGGACGGGACACTTTTCCGGCGGGTTCTTCCTGCTTTCACTGGTCGGCTTCAGCAGCGCCGTGGCGTTGGTTTACGTCAGCCGCGACTGGGAAGGCATTTTCATTGGCAAGGGCGGACTGGCGACGAACATCGCCGCCGACGGGCCGGAGGCGATCGCCGTGGCCGAGTTGAGCGCGAGTTGAGCGTAGAACGGAATTCATTCCGTTTGATCGCCGTCGGCTCGGCCGTTTGCTCCATCCTCTTCGCCGCGGTCGGCCAGCGCGCCTTCCAAGTCCCAGGGGCACTCCTCCGGAAACGTCCCTCGCGCAATCTCAGTCTCAGCAGCGGCTTGCTTGCGCGCGTCGGCATACGCTTCGGCGAATACCGCGGTGGCATGATCGCGAAGGGTGCCGCTATCCAGAAGTTGCCGCAACTCCCGCTGCTGCTCTAAAATCGTTCCTTGCCACGACCCCGAACGACGATCCGGCTGGTATTCCCACTTCAGCAGATGGGATAACAACACCACCAACCGACTGAACACCTCACGGCGGTCCCGCCTGGCCATGTCTGTCAGGTACTCCGCCAAGGTTGCCAGGTCCACCGAGTCGAGCTGTCCTTGCCGGATCAGATCGGCGGTTGCCTCCAGCCAGCATGTCTCGTCCAATTCGAATAAGCCGGCGGTCGCCAGCACGGTTCGCTGTACCATTCGGTTCGGTCCTACTTGTCGGCCACGCGATACGCGCGACGCCATTTCATCATGATACCAGATACATCCAGCTCCATCGACATCTTCCCCCAGCCCCATCCAACGGCTAGATTACGACTTTCAAATCCACCTTCCAGCCCTCCAACGTTGCGATCCATGCCGGCGCCGCCGATCATTCGTGACCTGGTCGAGCACTTCGAGCGCAACCGCGAGTCGTACCTGGCGGCGGGCTACAACGAAACACAGCTCCGACGCGAGTTCCTCGACCCCTGCTTCAAGGCACTCGGCTGGGACATCGACAATGAACAACGCCTCGCAGAGGCCTACAAGGACGTCATCCACGAAGACGCCATCAAGGTAGGCGTCGCCACCAAGGCGCCCGACTACTGCTTCCGCATTGGCGGTCGCCGGATCTACTTCCTCGAGGCCAAGAAACCGGCCGTCAAGGTTCGCGACGATTCCGTCCCCGCTTTCCAGCTCCGCCGCTACGCCTGGAGCTGCAAACTACCGCTCTCGGTGCTTTCGAATTTCGAGTGGCTGGCCGTCTACGATTGCCGTATCAAGCCGGACCAGAGAGACAGGGCCTCCGTCGCGCGCGTCATGCTCTTGAACTATCAGGAGTACGACCAGTGCTGGGGCGAGCTGGCGGGCATATTTTCGCGCGATGCGGTGTTGAAGGGGTCGTTCGACCGCTACGCCGAGAGCACGAAGCTCAAGCGGGGCACGGGCGAGGTCGACGAGGCGTTCTTGAAGGAGATCGAGTCGTGGCGCGGCCTGTTGGCGCGCAGCTTCGCCGTGAGAAACCCGGGCCTCGGCCAGCGCGATTTGAACTTTGCCGTACAGCGCACGATCGACCGCGTGATCTTCCTGCGAATGTGCGAGGACCGGGGCATCGAGAGCTATGGCCAGCTCTCGTCGCTCTTGGGCGGCGACGCCGCGTATCGGCGGCTGTGCGAGCTCTTCGACCGAGCCGACGAGCGATATAACTCCGGCTTGTTTCATTTCCGTCAGGAGCAAGGTCGCGCCGAGCCTCCCGACGAGCTTACGCAATCGCTGACGCTCGACGAAAAGCCGTTGCGCGAGGTGGTCAAGCGTTTGTACTACCCCGAAAGCGCATATGAGTTCTCCGTGCTGCCGGCGGAGATTCTCGGGCAAGTTTACGAGCAGTTCCTGGGTAAGGTGATCCGGCTGACGCCCGGCCACCGGGCCGTCGTCGAGGACAAGCCCGAGGTCAAGAAGGCGGGCGGCGTGTTCTACACGCCGGCCTACATCGTCGATTACATCGTGCGCCAAACAGTGGGCAAACTCGTCGAGCGGCGGACTCCCAAGCAGGTGGCCCGGATCCGTGTCTTGGACCCGGCCTGCGGCTCCGGCTCGTTCCTGGTCGGCGCGTTTCAGTTCCTTCTCGACTGGCACCGCGACTGGTACGTGGCCGACGGCGTCAAAGCGCACGGCAAGGAAATTTACCAGGGCCCGGGCGGCCAGTGGCGCCTGTCGACCGCCGAGAAGAAGCGGATTCTTTTGAACAACATCCACGGCGTCGACATCGACAGCCAGGCCGTCGAAGTCACCAAGCTGTCGCTTCTACTCAAAGTGCTGGAGCACGAGAACCGCGAGAGCCTCGAGCGGCAGTTGCGGTTCTTGCACGAGCGCGCCTTGCCGGACCTGGGAAACAACATCAAGTGCGGCAACTCGCTCATCGGGCCGGATTTCTATAACGGCCGGCAGATGAGCCTGCTCGACGAGGACGAGCGGTATCGGATCAACGTTTTTGATTGGAAGGCGGAATTCCCGCGCGTCTTCCGGGGCAAGGATGACGGCTTCGACGCCGTAATCGGTAACCCGCCCTACGTGCGAATGGAGGCGTTCAAGGCGATCAAGGAATACTTGCGGGCCAAATACAAGTCGCATGAGGAGAGAGCAGATCTCTATGCGTACTTTCTTGAGCGTGGCACAAATCTGCTTCGGCCCAGCGGCACACTTGGGATGATCGTCTCAAACAAGTTCATCCGCGCAAAGTATGGACTACCACTGCGGACCTTTCTCGCGAGCGAGACCAAGATCAGGACCGTGGCGGACTTCGCGGGTGCGAACGTTTTTGTCGGAGCGACAGTGAGAACCGTCGTGGTTGTCGTCCAGCGGCAGCCATGCGATGATGCTCCCGTTCATTACGTGCCAGTTCCCACCCGCGATACGATTGGCGCCTTCCTGGCACGTCGCCTAACCGTTTCCGAGTACGCTGCGCAGCATTCGACGAAAGTGCCTTCCCGCGCGGTGAGTGGCCAAGAGTGGCGACTGGCGTCCGTGGAGTCGAACGAACTTATCGAACGGCTCCGGCAGAACTTCATTCCGCTTGCCCGGTACGTCGGTGCCGGCGCCTCATTCGGCCTGAAGACGGGCCTGAATGGCGCATTTATCATTGACCGTGCGACACGAGACTCGTTGGTTAAACGCGATCACAAATACAGTACCGTACTGCTCGCGATTCTGTTCGGGAGAGATGTTCGGCGATACGCTTTTCATGGGCCCGAGCGGTTCGTCATCTACCTCACCGATGAGCACGAGCTCGCGCGCTACCCAAGGATTCGCGATCATTTATCGCCGTTCCGCGCCGCCTTGTCGAAACGGGCAGGGAACCAACGTTGGTTCGAGCTTCAACAGCCCGCTGCCGCCGTCCGCGCAAGAGCTTCCGCGCCCAAGATCGTCTATCCGATCATTGCGCCAGAATGCCGCTTTGCCGTCGACGACAGCGGTCGCCTGATCAACGACAAGCTCTTCATGCTCGATTCAAGCGAGCTGCCGTTGCTGGCCGTTTTGAACTCTCGGATTGCCAACTTCTATTTTTCGACGATCTGCGCCGCGTTGGAAGGCAGCAGCGGGCGCTATCTCGAATTTCGCGCGCAGTACGTGGACAAGTTTCCCGTTCCATCGCTACTTCGTTCATTTCGTCGGAGCAATGAACTCGCGCAGCTCACAGCGAGTATGACGGAACTCCACGGTCGAGAAGTCGCCGCGCGTACTCCACATGAGAAGACGCACCTGCAACGAGAAATTGCCGCGACGGATCGGCAGATCGACCGATTGGTCTATGAGCTATACGACCTTACAGAAACCGAAATCGCCATCGTTGAAGAGGGCCCTAAATGAAGAGGTATCCTTCCTCGCCGTGTTGACTGAAATCCAACCCTTGGAGTTCGTCCTCTTGCGAGACGCGCAAGCCCATCGTGGCGTCGAGCACCTTGAGCAAGACGAACGTGACGACGGCGGCCAAAACCCACGTGACCGCCGCGGCGCCCAGTTGGGGCACGAGCTGTCTCCCCTGCTCTAACAATCCGATCGGGTTCGTCCCTCCCAGGACCGAGCGGGTGGCGAAGACGCCGGTTAGGACGGCGCCCAAGGTGCCGCCCACGCCATGCACGCCGAAGGCGTCGAGCGAGTCGTCGTAGCCCAGTTTCGATTTGAGCGTGGTGCAGGCGAAGCAGCAGATCACGCCCGCCGCGGCGCCCATGAGCAGAGCGTGCATCGGTAGCACGTAGCCCGCCGCCGGAGTAATGCAAACCAGGCCGGCCACGGCCCCGGAGCAGGCGCCGAGCACCGTTGGCTTTCCGCGGGTGATCCACTCCGTCGCGGCCCAGGTCAACGCGCCGGCCGCGGCGGCGAAGTGCGTCGTGGTGAAGGCGATGGCCGCCACTCCGTTGGCCGCCAGTGCGCTGCCGGCGTTGAAACCAAACCAACCCACCCACAAAAGGGCCGCGCCGGCGACGGTATAGGTCAGGTTGTGCGGCGGCATTTGTTCGTGACCGTAGCCCAGCCGCTTGCCCATCACCAACGCGCAGACCAGCGCCGAAACGCCCGAGCTGATATGCACGACCGTTCCGCCGGCGAAGTCGAGAGCGGGGAACATGGCGTCGCCGAAGGGTTTCATCGCGGCCGTGTCGAACGCCAAAATGCCGCCGTCCCAGACCCAGTGGCACAAGGGACAATAGACCAGGGTGTCCCACAGGATCATGAAGACGGTCATCGTGCTGAACTTCATCCGCTCGGCGAAAGCGCCGCAGATCAGGGCCGGGGTGATGATGAAGAACATCCCCTGAAAGAGCATGTGCGTCAGCCGCGGGAACATGTGGTCCGGGGTCCCCTCCAGCGGATAATCGACGTTTCCGGCGGCGTCGACCGAGGGTTCGACGTTGCGCATCAGCAGGTACTCGCCGTTGCCGATCCACTTGCTGAAGTCCTCCTGCCCCGCGGTGCCTCCGAAAGCGAGCGAATAACCATAGGTGCCCCAGATGACGGTGTTCAATCCCATCAGGAAGAAGCACTGCATCATCACTCCTAAGACGTTCTTCTTGCGCACCAGGCCGCCATAGAAAAGAGCCAGGCCTGGCCCGGTCATCATCAGAACCA
>DATLQY010000443.1:0-4286 GCA_035534975.1 Pirellulales bacterium | reverse complement strand
GCGCTCCGACGAGCCTGTCGATCACGGGTTTGGCCTTCAACTCGAACGGCGCGTAATCTAGGTCAAGTGTATTGATGATTTCGCGAAGTACTGCCGCCTTGAGATTCGATCGAGTTCTCGCAACGCCACGCCATGCCATGTTCGCGGCTACCGAAGGCGCCGCCCGGATCCGGTCGACTAATTGTCTGCGCGCGGATATCTTCTTTGAGCGACCGCAGTTAACCATGGCAGTCCCCACAGAGACCGCAACGAATGTCGACTTCAGTTCACTTAGAGTTAGATTTTGCTTCGAAACGAGTTGCAGATATGCGGTGGCCGCCTCCTTGACGAATCCCTCCCAGTGACTGTATAGCAGCGTTGCGGCGGCGCGAAGTAACACTTCCTGCTCCGCTTGCGGAGCGGTATCAACTGCGAATTTCAGCGCGGTCAACTCCTTTTTTCGCCACGATAGTGAGCGCGAAAGAAACCGGTCCAGTTGTCCTGGCGTGCGGATTGTCATTTTCGAAAGGTCTCACGTCCAAACGGAATCGTGTTCGGGAGCCGTTGCGTGGCGCGGACGCCTGACGAAGTCAGAAAGTCCGGATTGGCCCACACCTTCGTCTTCACTAAATTGCCGATCTTTTCGCTATTCCCCTTGAACCTCGAGCAGTTGAAGCCGATCCCCAAGCCAATCACCTCGTAAGCTGAAATTAGAAAGCCACCCGTGAATCTGTCCCGGTTCTTGTCGTAGCGCCGGAAGCTGTCGCTTTCGAGTGCATCCGCGAGCCGCTCGAATGTTTGCTTGAACGCCGCCTCCTCATCGTTGTACCGGAAGCTCTTATTGGTCGCCTGCGCAACACATTTCTCGGTAAGAAACTCACCCAGTTCCTTGATTCCGGCAAACTCTTCCGTTTCGGCACAGCGAAGAACGACGAAACGAGACGCGAGCTCTAAATCGTATTGCTCGTTCTTCTGCCGGTCAGTCAACGGGAGACATGCCTGAAACGCGTCCAATTTGCACAGGTCATTGAGCCATTGGTAGTAAACTCGGTTCACGCTAATTAGGATACAACTGCGAACTTCCTGTTCGGAGAGGACCGAACCACCGGTGTTGACCCTTTGGAAAAGCTCGTATTTCGCGGACTCGGCACTTTCTCGAAGAATGATTTTGATATCGAGCTTCGCGCGCTTGATATAACGCTGCTGTTCCGCCGTGAGACTCTGTTCAGCCGTCGTGCTCTTCCACTTCTTGCCCTCCAAGGAGGGAAGATACCGAGTACCCTCCAAACCGAGCATTGGCCATTTCTGCTTTTCTTCGGTCCTCAACTCGCCCATCAGCTCCAGTATTGTCGATAGGCGCTGAAGCCCGTCGATCACATCCCACACCCCGTCATCCCGTTGCACGACGAAAAACGACGGAAGTGGAATTCCTAGCAGGATTGACTCAATCCAACGTGACTTTTGTTGAGGGCTCCATCGGTAAAACCGCTGGAATTCGGGATGCAGATCAAGCTCCTTATCCCGATATAGGTTAACCAACTCGCCGATCGACATCGGATACCCATCCGTGTGTATGTCCTTCCGATGTTTGTCGATTTCGTCTTGCAGGCACATATCGAACTCCATATGGAACCTACGCCGCCACCGCCTCGTTCAACGACTCGACCAACGCGCCCAAGTTTCCGCCAAACGCTCGATCCGCCGGCGTCCAACCGCCGGGACGCGTGAGCACCGGCGACAAATCGAAATCGTCCCTGTCAATCGACAGGTTCTCGACCAGGTGCGCCCGGATGCGGTCGAGCCACTGCCGCTGCTCCGGGGTGAACTCCTTCGCGCCCGTGACTCGGTCGAAGGCCTTGGCCACGCGCTCCTCGGCGGTCAAAAGCGGCTCCTCGTCGCGCGCCGCGTGCTTGACCATCGAGATGATGTCGGCCAGGGCCTTATGGTAGCGAACCTGGTGCGCCTTTTGTAGTAGCTCCACCGTAAAGCGCTCAGGCGATGCCGTCAGCTTGGTCCGCAGCTCGGTCAGGGCGGCCGTGCCCCAATTCCGCGGCCGGTCGAGCAAAATGCGGATCGCGTCGATCCGCGCCGGGTTCTCGCGCACGAACCGCGCAAACGCCGCCAGGTAATCCTCGGGCTTGTGCTCGCGGCCCAGGCCGTCGCGAATCAGGTACTCCGAAGAAACCGTGTCTTCGTGCTCCTCCGCCCTCAAAAACACCGAGCGGCGGCGCGGGTAACTCACCAGCAGCTCCTGGAACGATTTGTCGCGCAAGAGCTTCATTTCACCGGCGAAATTGGCCCGCAGCGCGGTCGCCAGGCCCGCCGCGTAGCGCGCCATGTCGCCGTCGGGAATGCCGTGCGCTTTGAACAGCTCGCGGGCCGAGCCGTCCATTTCCTTGTCAATCCGCTGCAAGCGCTTGGCCAGGCAGCGGATGTTGTAGTCGCGGTCACGGTTCTCCCAGATGTCGTCGATGACTTCCTTGATCGTGCGGCCGGGCTTGTCCGGCGGCTCCGCCGTGATCCCGGTCGCATTGCGGAAGTAGGCCAAAAGCGTGCCGTCGAAACAGTCGAAGACCGTAAAGTGCGATTTGTCAGGGTATTTTTCCCCCCTGCGCGTGCCGCGGCCGAGCATCTGCTCAAACAAGATGCGCGACTTGACCTGCCGTAGAAAAACGATGCACTCCAGGTCGGGAATATCGACTCCGGTGGACATCAGGTCGACCGAGACCACGATGCCGGGACTGGGGCGGTTGCGGAACTCGCGGATGAGCTGCAACGGGCGGTCCGCCCGGCCTGTGATCTTGCGGACGAACGATTGCCCTTGGCCGAACACGTCCACCGCCAGGCGCACCAGCTCGTCGGCATGCGACGTGTGGCCCGCGTCGTTGGCGGCGAAGATCAGCGTCTTGGGAAACCGGCCGTACTTCGTCTGGTGCTCGTCGGTATACTTTTTCAGTTCCTCAAGGATCTTCTTGTTCGAGTCGGGCGAAGTGACGGTCCGCTCGACATCGGGGGCCTCGAACTGCCGCTCGTCTTCGAGCTGGTCGAGCCGGTCGTTGCCGGTCTCCGGGTCGACGATCTTGACCGTCTCGCCTTCTTGCAGGAAGACGCCGTTCATGCGCACGTCGCTCTTGACCTTGACCACGTCGTAATCGACCAGGTAGCCCTCGCGCACGGCCTGGGCGTACTCGTAGCGGAAGACGACGTCGTTGAAGTAGGCTTTCGTATGGGCCGCGGGCGTGGCGGTCAGGCCGATCTTGATCGCGTCGAAGTGGTCGAGCGTGTTGCGCCAGTGCGATTGCTCGGCGGTCGTGTAGCCGCGGTGGCACTCGTCGGCCACGATCACGTCGAAAGCGTGGATCGGGATTTCGAGCCGGTCGGCGTCGTCGTCCACCGCGTCCCCCTCGCCCGACCAGACGGCGGCGCGGCCGAACAGGTTGATCGCCATCCGCTGGATCGTCGAAACGTAGACGAAGGCGTGTTTGGCTTGCGGGGCGGTCAGGTACTCGTTGGGCAGCACCTTGGGGTCAAAGGGCTCGTCGTCGTCGAAGTCGCCGCGCTGGAACCGCTGGCTGTAGACTTCGTAGAGCTTGTCGAATTTCTTGTTCGGCTCGGGCTCGAACGAGGCGAAGGCGCGCACCGCCTGCGCCGCCAGAGCGCGGCGGTCGACCAGGAACAAGATCCGCTTTCCGACGCCCGACTTCATCAGCCGGTAGACCTGGTTGACCAGCGTGAACGTCTTGCCCGTCCCCGTGGCCATCGCCAGCAGCATCAGCCGCTTGCGGTTGGCGATCGCGTGTTCGGTGGCCGTGTTCGCGGCAAGCTGGTAAGGCCGCAGCTTCGGGTGCGCGTTGGGGGTGACCGCGAGCCTGGCGAAAGCGGCATTGAGCTGCCGCTCAACCAGCTCGAGCATGGCTTGTGGCGTATGGAACCGCGCGATGCGGCGTGAACGGTTGAGCGGGTCGCGCACGTCCTGAAACCAGAGCACTTCTCCATTGGTCGAGTAGAGAAACGGCACTCGGTAGCCGCGAAAATCGAACTCGCTATCGGCGACCCCCTTCGAATAGCGCTCGGCCTGCGTGAGCACGTTTTGCGGACCGAGCGTCACCTTCTTGGCTTCGACGATGCCGACTAGCCGCCCATCGGCCACCAGCGCGTAATCGGCGGGGCCGTTCTCGGTGGGGTACTCGGTCAGGGCGTGCCGGGCGTATGCAGTGAGTGGGCGATCCAGGTCGAAGGGAACAACGCTCCAACCCGCCGCGGTCAACATCGGGTCGACCCGTTCGCGGCGGGTGCGCGCCTCTGAT
>DATLQY010000442.1:0-3496 GCA_035534975.1 Pirellulales bacterium | reverse complement strand
GTCGCTCCGTATCCTGTCGTCGCGGCCGAGCCGACGACGGCGGCGTCGTTGAAAGCGGACGCTGTCACACCGTTTGTGGACGAACAAACGATCTTCATTGCGCGCGTCGCACTCGACTGCCTGTCCACCGACGAAGCTCAGAGAGCATTTGCCGCCGTACTCGGCGGCATCTCTTTCGAGCCGGGCGACGAAGCGACGGCGTTGTTTCGCGAGACATTCGAAAAGCTTCTGGAGGCCGGAATCAACGAAGTGTTCGTGGTTGCCGGCGCGGCCGATCTCCCTGAATCCTCCGTTCTCGTCGTACTCCCGTGCCTCGCGGGCACGGAAGCGGCGATCGCCGATTTTCTGCGCAGCGGTGGCATGGAAACGGTCGAACGAATAGGCGAGGCGCTGGTGGCCGGCGATCGCGAAGCGGTCGACCGGGCGAAACGAAAGCGCGCGGTCGATCGGCCCGAGCTGCTCAACGCCTTCGAAGCAGTGGGCGACGGTGCCGTCCAGTGCATTTTCATGCCGACGGAGGAGCACCGTTGTGTGATCGAAGCCATTGCTCCCCGTTTGCCAAGCTGGTTGGGTGGCATGCCAACGACGGTCGTGACGCGCGGAGCATTGTGGGCTGCCACGTGCCTCGAAGTCACGCCACGGCCGACGATGCGAATCGTCGTCCAGGCGCAGGATGCGCAGGCCGCCGAATCGTTCGCAACGGTGTGGGCGACGCTGCTTCGGTGGGCGACGAATGATTTACCCAAATCCGCTCAGCTCACATCGCCCGACCTTGTGACGCGCTTGGCACTCAAGGCGGCGGACGACCGCTTGACGCTCACGCTGGGCCCTGGTGTCGAGCAAATTGGCGCCTTGAAAACCGCGGGCGAAGCGCTTGCCGGCCGTGCGCGCAGCGCCGCGCAGCGTTCGCAGTCACGACAGAATCTGTTGACGGTGGGCTTGGCGCTACAGGAGTACCGCGATCGGAACGCGCACTTTCCCTCCGTTGCCAGTCACGGTCCGGACGGTCGACCACTACTCAGTTGGCGGGTAAATGTCCTGCCGTTTCTCGGCGAAACTGACTTGTATCAACAGTTTCATCTCGACGAGCCTTGGAATAGCGAACACAATCTTTCGCTCGTCGCTCGAATCCCCCGCGTTCTTGTCCCGCCCGGCAATTCCCCTGATGAGCTGAGCGGGTCGACTCCGTACCTCGCACCGCTTGGCGAAGGGACCGGCTTCGCGGTACGCGAAGGCCTGCAGTTCGACGCGTTCCGTGACGGCACGTCCAAAACGATCTTGCTGGTCGAAGTCGATCACGCACACACCGTAGTTTGGACAAAGCCGTCCGACTGGGATCTCGATGTTGACGACCCAACTCGCGGTCTATTTCGCGACCGCGACGGCCGGATTCAGGTTCTGTTTGCCGACGGGCACACGCGGTTCTTGCCGCGTGACATCAGTGCGGAGACGCTACGAGCGTTGTTTACTCGTAACGGTGACGAAGACGTCAAGGAATTCTGAAGTATGACTTTGATTCGACAAATCGCGAGACGTCGCGCGCGGGCAGCGGCACGATCGTCGCCGTTGGCTCCTGCTAAGGCGACCGTGGCGAGCAACAAATGACAAGTGACCAGCGACAAATAACCAATGACCATCACCCGACATCTCCCAATTCAAGCACCCGTCCGTAGCGGTTGAGCACCATCCGCTGAAGCCGGGCGTGTTCGGGCCGGGTAAGGCCGGGATCGAGTGCGACGAGCTCCTGGGCGCCGCGACGGGCTTCTTCCAAGAGCGCACCGTCCTTGGCCAGGTCGGCGATGCGCAAAGGGGGAAGGCCGTGTTGCCGCGTCCCCAACAGGTCGCCGGGACCGCGAATTTCGAAGTCGATCTCCGCCAGCTTGAAACCGTCGGTCGTGCCCACGAACGCCTCCAGGCGGCGGCGCGAGTCGTCGCCCGCCGGCTCCGCAAAGACACAGCAGAAACCCGCCTGCGCGCCACGGCCGACGCGACCCCGCATCTGGTGCAGTTGCGCCAGGCCGAACCGTTCGCCCGCCTCGATGGTCATCAGCGTGGCGTTGGGTACGTCGACGCCAACCTCCACCACGGTCGTGGCCACCAGCACCTGCGTCCGGCCGTCGCGAAAGGAGGCCATCGCAGCTTCTTTCTCGGCCGGTGCCATTCGCCCGTGCAGGAGCCCCAGCCGAAACGCCTCCAGAGGTCCGTTGGCCAGCGACTCGAAAGCCTGCTGGAGGTTGGCCGCCTCGACCTCGACCGACTCCTCGACCAAGGGCACGATCACGTATCCCTGCCGACCCTCGCGGAGTTTCTTGGCAAAGAACTCCCACCATTGGTCGCGCTGATCGGCCTTGGCCAGATAGGTGTTCACCGGCTGCCGGCCCGGCGGGCCGTCGCGAAGCGTCGATACATCGAGGTCGCCGAAGACGGTCATCGCGACCGTGCGCGGGATCGGCGTGGCGGTCATCACCAGGTAGTGCGGATCGAGCCCGGCCTGCCTCAGCCGGGCCCGCTGCCGCACGCCGAACTTGTGCTGTTCGTCGATCACCACCAATCCCAGTCTGGCGAACTCGACGTCGTTTTGCAGGATCGCCTGGGTGCCGATCACCAGGTCGAGCTCGCCGGCGGCGACGCGGCGCAATGTTTCTTTTCGCTCGCCGGGCGTCAACCCGCCGGTTAGCAGGCCCCAGCGCACCTGGCTGGCCGCAAGCAGGCCGGCAAGCGTGTCGGCGTGTTGCCGTGCGAGAATCTCGGTGGGGGCCATGAGCGCGGCCTGGTGCCGGTGGGCAACGCTCAGCAATAAGGCATAAACCGCCACGACGGTCTTGCCGCTGCCCACTTCACCTTGCAACAGCCGGTTCATCGGATGCGGCCGCGCCATATCGGCCGCCACGTCGGCGATCACCTGCCGTTGACCGGCGGTCAGCTCGAACGGGAACAGCCGGCGTATGCGTAGGTCGATCTTGGCCGTCGCTTCCAGGGCCGGCGCCTGGCGCCGCTCGCGTTGCTGTTGGCGTTTCAGGGCCAAGGCCAGTTGCAAGACAAGCAACTCCTGATAAACCAGCCGCCGCCGCGCGTGTTGGAGACTGGCGCGATCGAGCGGAAAATGGACCTGGGAAACGGCCTGCCCAATCCCAGCGAGGTCGTGCGCCGAGCGGTATTCGTCCGGGAAAACCTCGTCGAGGATCTCGGTGTAGGCATTGACCACGCCCTCGACGATCTTTCGGATCTGCCCCTGACTGAGCCCTTCAGTCAGCGGATAAACCGGCAGCAGTTTGCCCTTCCATTCCTCCTCGGTCTCGATCCATTGCAACGCCGGGTGTGCGATTTCCCACATCATGCCGTTCAGCTTGGGCCGGCCGGTCAAAAGGATCTCCTGACCTACGGTGAACCGCTGCCGCATGTAGGGTTGGTTGAACCACAACAGCCGCACGTGGCCATTGCCACAGCGGACAAGGACTCCGAGCACCGTATTGCCGTTTTGGCTGGTCCGCTGGTC
>DATLQY010000441.1:0-19186 GCA_035534975.1 Pirellulales bacterium | reverse complement strand
GTGCCCAACGCGCGCAAGCCCGACGAGATCGCCGCCGGCCGGCAGATCCTGGCCGACATCGCCGCCGGTCGAGTGCGGAGCGTGGTCGATTACGGCCGCGACACGTTGAACATCATCAGTTGTCCGAGCTGTTCGCGGGTCGAGAACGAAGCCTTCATCGATCTGGCCCGGCAGGTCAAGGAGATGACCGCCTACGCCCAGGAGCACGCCATCACCATCGCCGTGATGGGCTGCCGTGTGAACGGCCCCGGCGAAACCGACGACGCGGACCTTGGCCTCTGGTGCGGGCCGACGCACGTGAACCTCAAACGCCGAAGCACGGAGTTAGGCGCATTCCCTTACGACCAGATCTTGCCGAGGCTGAAGAAGGAGCTCGACGCGGTGATTGCCGGGAGGGCGAGCCGACCCGCTTAGCGGGCGCCACGGCGCTAGCCCGAATGGGCAGCCTGCGAGGCGACACGGAATGACGCGAGAAGAACAGCGGTCCAGAGAGGAAACCGTACTCCGTTCGACAACGGCGGAGTTCCACGAGCCAGTAGACCGCTTGAAAGTCACTTTTGGTCAGGGACGTTCAGGATGACGGCCAGCACACCGCCAAACAAACCAAGGATGGATCGGCCGAGATTAAGTACGGCCGAGTCCAGCTTCGTTTCGTCGGTTGCGAGCCAAATCCCCAAGGCCACGACAAGAGACACAACGTACGCGACGGCGGCGACCGCCTGCATCCTGCTGATTTGCGGCACCGCTGGGGCTTGTTCTGATGGTTGCTCTCCGTCACGACCGCGTCGGACGGCACTGCCGAAACCAAGCAGCATGCCAAGGTAAGTCGCCAGCGTTCCGGAAATCGTCGTTATCGACACCGACATGAATTGCCGCATATCCTTCGAGATCGCATCGCCATTGACATCCGTGCAGCCCGCGTAGACGATACAAACGAAATACCAGGAAATCGCCAATGCTCCGATGACGATCAATAGTTTGTCGCGAAACTTCAAATCTTCCAGCCACCACCTACGTATGGATTCGGGGATAGGCATTGGGTATGGCTCCCACGCAACATTGGTCTTTTGTCGGGGAAAAACTCGGTTTCGCGTTCACCGCGACGCTTTCGCCCCAGAAGATGCATCAAGTCTAGGCCAAAATTGACGCCGCAATTGACCTAACGGCGACGTTTCCGCCAGGCGTTTCAACCCGGAACTTTCCGGACGGGCACTTATGCCTGAGGATGCGCAATCCCGTCTTGGCCGACATCTTTTGGCTCGCCGACGCCCTGCCAAGCAGGGTCAGGCGGTCGAGCCAACGAACCCGCCGCGGAACATCATCGCTTGACGGCTGAGTTGGGCCGGTGCGCGGTGCCTCGTGTACCGGTGGGAACGGCAATGCGCCGTTTGTCTCAATTGGGCGGGAAGACACCCTCTTGGATCAGCAGTGCGCGCAGGGCGACTCGCTCAGGCAGGTTCATGCACAGCAGCAACACCGTTGCGCGACCGATGGGAGTTCGGCCGATGATGACGGGGCCTTGCCAGCGGAAGTGACGTGCCCACTTGTGCCGGCGGGGATGGAACAGGGGGACTGCGGCATGCGGCAGTATTCGCAACACTCCCTGGCGCGTTTCCAGACCGACTGATTGAAGCTGGGCGCCATGGATCGGGGAAACTAGGCGGTTTGGCCCGACCGCTTGAGCGCCGTGCGTGCCTTCGATTTCATCATCGACAGGAAATGCCCGATCCGCACGTAACTATTCAATAGGTCGTCTTCCTCGGAGGTCAGTGCTCCGTCGCGAGCCTTCGCGGAAAGATCGTTCATGCGGTCAACATCTTCCTTGGCAAAGTGCATTGCCAGGATATGGCGGGCGACAGGGACCGGCATGTCGTCGGCCTTGGAATCAACGAGGCGCTCAAGGATGTCGGCCTCGGTTCGCGGCAGTTGGGGTAAGGTGAGTTTTGCCATATCACGATTATAGCGTACCAGCCGGGGGCACAACATCCGACCACCGGTCGTCCGGCCAAAGGCGGTTTGCCCCGGCCAAGCAAAGCTCAATGAGTTCTACGCCCTCGCCGAAGGACAAACGCCTTGCCCGGACGGCCCGAAGCGACGGCGTTTGAAGTCGAAAAGGCCCGCCAAGGGCCGCCGCAAGTAGCCGCCCAACGCAGGCCGCGTCCAGTACGACAAAGGATGGAGTCGCATCATCTACCACGCGGCGCGCGGCGCGCGGCGCGCGAACTAAGCACCGCCGTTGGTCGCAGGCGTTGACCGAAGCGCATGGCGAGAAAATCAGGCGTTGGGCTGTCATTGGGCGAAGCAACTCGCCTCGGGGCGTGGTGTCGCTATTGCGCGGTGTTGCGTTTGCCCACGTCAGGACAGAACATGCCGCCGGCCAACTGATGATCAACTCGCGGCGCCGCCGCGAGTTGACCCGCTCGGTGGCCCAAATCAACCAGTCGAGACCCACCAACACGCCGCCCACTTCCAGGAACTTCGATCGACCAACATGGTGAAACTTCCCCGTTGCTGGCTCAGGTTTTTTCCGACGCTCGCCGTCGAAAGGTGCCGCGGCGACCTCGCCGCTCACCCCTCACCAACGCTACGATATTTCGCCGAGAAGCAGCTCGACGTGCGGTTGGCCCGGTCGCCGTCGATGGACGGCGGCAGGTTCGCCGGGGAACTTCTTGTCCTTACGTGTGGGGGGAAGAATTTGATCGCCCCCATTTACACCGCGAGACGGAGATGATAGACTGCATCCACTATAAATGCCCGGCAGCTAGGCTGCCGTTTAGTTGAAATTTTACGAAAATTGGAGCGAACAATGACGAAGTCGCGGGCTACCGCCGCCCTCGTGACGCGCGCCGACATTTTTGACGGCTCGGGCACCTACGAGGTTGTCGAGGCGGTCAAGCACTATCTTTCTCTGGCACGCCCATCTACAAGTCCGACCGTCGCGCCCACCTTCGACTATCGAGCGGCTTTTGAGGTTCTTGCTCAAGAGCGCATACGGCTCAAATTCGGCGCGGTGGAGAACACCCTTGCTGTAGCGACGTTTGACCCGGAATCTGAGGGGCGATCAAGGTTTATTGACGCATTGGCACGGATGGGAATATTGGTTGAAGCGGTCGACTTTCGGCGAGCGGACGTAACGCTTCCCTTGGTCGGCGATAGCGATCGGCGCCACATAACAAGTCTGGCGCCGAACATCGCATACGCCCTTGGGCTGCTTGCCGGGAGGCCATCCGCAGAGGTAGTCGTTGTAACACGATCCTTTGAATTGTTGGACCCGTTGAACGACTTTGTGCGGCGGGGTGGAAAGGCCGCAATCGCGTTCTTTCGCCGGTTTCTCGATGGCCGTTTTGGTTTGGCGGGCCTATTCGACGGTGAGTCTGATGTGAAATTCATCGACCTCGATCCGCACTCTGAGCGCCTTCTTGGGTACGACGTGCGCGATATTGGTAGTATTCGCTCGCCGCGTACCGAGGGTATTTCGGGGCTGTAAGCTGTGTGGCTTTTTTTGATTCGGTGGCGTATGCCACCAGGCGACTAGTCGTCGCCGTTTAGTGAAAGTACAGGAGAAAAACCATGTCCGTAGCTTTTTCGCGAGCGCCCCTGCGCGCATGTCCCCAGTCATTTTGCCCCGATCACCTGTTGTCGATCTTCCGATTGAAGGCAGATTGTCTCGAATCAACCGGTCAGTTGTCATGCAGCAAACATTGCGGCCCCGTGAAGCACCAGGAGTTGCTGGCAAGGGCGAAAGAGATCGGCTGCTTCGCATGGCCTCTCCGCGAGGAACTCGTTGAGAAACTGTCGCTTAAGCAACGAGCAACCCTTGCTGAATGGTATCGTGTCGGCGCCGGTGGCATGGCGCTGACGATGGTCATCGTAGCCGATCGCGGGCTCAAGAAATTCCGACAGCGCGTTTTGGAGCTGGTGGCGGAATCACTCTCGGCGTTGATGGTATCGCTCGATGAAGTCGGAATTCGCGAAGCCGACGTGAATGCAGCTCACGGTCTGCTCCGGCACTGGACGAAATGCGAGAGAGTGTTTCTTTCGCGCTACATGTCGAAGGATGAGCCGGCAGATCCAAACGGGTTTCGAGACGCTGGCGACAGGCTCAGCTACTTGGAGTCGTGCGTTCAAGTCGCCCAGCGTCGCGAGTCGCAGAGGGGCGAGTTGATTGACGAAGCGCAGGATATTGTCAGGTCCGTGCTGTCGCCGGAAGTGTCGGACGTCGCACCAGTGCTGGAGCGTCTGGAATTCGTCGTAGCTGCGCTCGTCGGGTTGGGCGTCGGACCGCGGGATGCAAAATTGCGAAAAGTGGTCAAGCCCTTGTGTGAGCACGACCTGCCGGAATACATCGGCGATTTACTGAAGGCCGCTCTGGAAGCGGCTCGCACTCGTGCTGCGACGGACACCATCGGCGCCGACACGGCCCTGAAGCGCAAGTGGTCCGATAAAGTGAATGAAGTTCGGCTGATTTTCAACGGGAAACGCGTGATTCTCGTCGGCGGCGAACCGCGTGCGGAAGCCACTGCCAAGATGGCAGACGCCTTCCAGTGCACTGTTCAACATGAAACTCCGGCAGCTCATTCGAGCCTCGATTATCTAGAGGACGCCATCAGGCACCGCGATACGGCGGTGGTTCTCTTGCTGATCAAGTTGAGTAGTAAGGGGTACGGGCCACAGTTGCAACAGTTGTGTAGACGTGCAGGAATTCCTTTGGTCCGATTGAAGGCTGGATACGGCGTCGAACGGATCGCCGCGGAGGTTTTGGCGCAAGCCGGGAAGCGGCTTTCGGCCAAGAAAGTGTAGGCGAGCGCCAACGTGGAACACCGGACACTTACCTTGCAGACCAGCCCGGGCAACTACCAGGCGTGGCTCGCCGTGCTCGGCGGTGACGCCGTCTTCGCCGGCGGCTCGGCAATGGGTGCCGAGCCCAGGGCATCGGGGGACACCCGGATCAGCGCCAGAGGGGGCGCTCGGCGGCAATTCCTTTTGCTTGCCGGCGCCGCGCTACCGGGGCGTCGCCGAAGTATCAGCGCTGCGCCGAAAACGCGCCGCCGGCACGTGAAGACGACCGGCCAGACGTCAGCCGGGCCGATTTCACCTTCTGCGTTCTGGCGATCGACTGGGGGCGATGACACCGACTCGCGGCGGTTGCATGCAGGAAGACGGCAAGGCCCGTGAAAACGGCGAAGCCTATGCCATCCGCACGGCGTTGGCCGCCGCGTTCGGACGCCCTTTGCTCATTATGAATCCGGCCCCCAGGCCAACGAGGTGGTGTTGAACGACCAGACACTTCGTACAGTTGCTTCCCATTTCACCGCCACTTGGTACAACGCGAGAGCTCAGAGATCGGCCGGAAATTCGAACCCCTGCCCGCGCACCGTGTCTATATGACAACAATCCGTCCCGGTTCGATAGGGAGACCATCATGACCGCATCGCAGCCGACCCGCTATGACCTGGAAAGCTATCAAGACCTTGCCCAGGCTCCGCCATTTTTCCGCCTTAGGGCGACCCCCACCTTCTCACCGGTCGACATCAATGTTGCATTCCTGCTTCGAAGCGGATGGACGCAGGCCGTTGACCGTCTGCGGCTCCACATCACGGTCGCCCACGACGTCATCTCGAAAAGCCACCCGCTAGCAAAGCTCATTGGCTCACTTGAGCCGCATTTGCTGGTGCGGCGTCTTGACCGCGAGAGTCAGTCGTTCGTAGCCGTATCGATCAGGATTGATGGCCAAATTGAAGTCCGTTCCAACGACCAAGTCTACGCGCGCAAGTTCGTTGCTGGCCTGTGTCTCGAATGCCCGCCCGGCTTTCACACGCTTGATGAATTGGAAATTGACGAAACCTGGGAAAGCGAGCCTGGCGCCAAGGCCATGTTCGCAGGCATGCTTGCCGGAGCATTCGGATGGGACCCTACGCACGGCGTACCGGAATCGGTCCGCGAGTCGCTTGAGGAAGCCCACAAATCGTTGGAAATCGACAACTATCGATCGTGCGTTGTGATGTCTCGGCGAACGATTGAGGCGATCTTGCGTTTCGGCTTCCCGCGACTGCTGAAAAAGCCTGCGGTCGATAATAAGGGCAAGGGTTTGATGTTGGATTCCATGATAAAGACCTTTCGGGCTGCGAGTCCGTCCCCAATCCCTCAACATCTGCTTTCGATCGCCGATGCATTGCGGTTAATCGGCAACGTTCCTGGAGCCCACGCAGCCGATATCGAAGGCTACCAATTCACCCGAAGCGATGCCGAGTTTGCCTTCTACGCTGTGAACCATTTCGTCGACCAATACTTCTCGAAAATTGACCAAGAAGTCACGCAGTATTACACTTTGACCATCAGCCTTTCGCCGGACGAGTCGGCATGATCGACACACGATGGCAAGCAATGGGATCGACCGTGGGTCATCGACAGCGCCGTCGGTCATCGCACCGACGAGCAACGCTGTCGCCGTTCAGGTCGACGGCCATGCACGCGCTGCCGCGCGGGTGTGGACGGTTTGGAACCACCAGATCACACAGTTCCTGGCTACGCCGCAGATTGGCACTCGCTAGCCCACGATAGTTGGTCCCCTCGTGCGCGGCGACAAGAAAGGGGTCACCACGTGGCGCCGGCGATGCCATGTGGAGCCGTCGGGAATCGAGCCCAACAGCGCCATGCTAAAGTGGTCATGAATTGGGTAATCTCGGGATCTCCGCGATCCCCGACGAAAAAAGCTCAATTGGTGACTAGTCGCGCCGACTATGGCCCAGCCTAAACATTCGCGCGTCGGTCACATCGACTCGCCGCAGCAAAGCGCGTGGCCTCGTCGCCAATGTGACTCAACGACTGTCCTGGCGACCACGGACCGCGACCACCCCGAATAACCAACGGAACGATGGGCAAGGATCGGCGACGGCCGCCGCATCCGTTTAGGTGCATACGAGTCGACAAGGGGGAATCGCGCGGCGAACAGAGATTGCAGCCGGTGTCTGCGGGAACGACGATTTGCAGAGCGGTGTTGATGGACGCCAAGCCACGACAGTTCAGGCCATCAAATGCAGTGCCGCGATTGGAACTTGCGGCAACTGGCGTTAGAATCAGCGGTTATGGCGAAATCGAATCTGGTTTGATTCTCGCCGGCGCGGGTTTTGTCATCCGTTGCTGCCGGGCGACGCGGGTTTCCCTCACTTAGGCGGGGCGTGAAGCCAGAGGTGTCGGATGCCACGGTGCGCCCCCAGGTTCGCTGAGGATCGGAAATGGCATTTGAAAAGGTTGAAATCGGCCGACGTATTCGATCGGTTCGAGAGGAACTCGGCGTTTCGGTGCAGGATCTCGCAGCCGCGTGCGGAGCCGCGGAGTCGACAATCACCCGTTTGGAAACTGGGACGCTCGATCCAGTTCCCGGGGATTACATCCTAATCGCCGCCCGGCTGCTTAAGACCGACTTCCGCTACTTCATCTCTGACGTCCTTGACGACGTCGAGCGGGAAACGCGCCGACTGTTTCGCGCAATGGACGAGCCACGGCCCGCAGACCTGCGCGCTCTTCGTCGGTTCATGCTCTTCTGCATGGCGGAGCACGAAATGGAAATACTGCTCAACGCAATCTCTCCCGCACTTCCTCCCGAGTATCCTCGCCCCGGACGCGTCGAAAAGCTGGCGAAGGACCAAGGCAAGCAGGCAGCATGCGACGAGCGCGAACGCATGGGCATAAGTATCAATCCCATTTCCAATATCTTTACCGTCCTGCGACAGCACAACGTGCGACTCTTCCGACAGCCGCTGGAAGATGCGCGACTGTCGGGCGTGACGATTGCCCATCCGAAGGCCGGCGTTTGCGTGCTTGTGAAGTACGACGAAGATCTATACCGACAATTTTTTTCCGCAGCGCACGAGTACGCCCACGTGCTTTTTGACCGCGGCGAGATCAACAGCCAGGGGTGTATCGTCTCGTATCGCTTCAGCACAAACGCACTCATCGAAATGCGCGCAAATGCGTTCGCCGCGGAGTTTCTTCTCCCCACGGACGCGCTGCCGCGCTACCCGAAACCAAAGACGCTGGATGACCTGAAGGACTCGATCGATACGATCGCACGCGACTATCGCGTAAATACGGAAACCGTCGCAATCCGGATGAAAGAACGTGGCTGGATATCAGACAAGACGCTCAGTTCCTTCCAAAAAACCAAGCCGGTGGTCATTCGCCGGCACGAGAAGTCTGATCCGGACATCCCCCAAAGTCTTACGCCGGCGCAAGCAGCGCGGTTTGAAGCCGCGATTCGCCACGGCATCAGCTCGCGCCTATGGGAGCTCCTCCGCCGAGGTCTAACCGAAAATGTCATCACCTTCGGCCGCTTTGCCGAGATGCTCGACTTGACCGTTGAGGAAGCACGGGAGTTCATCCGATCCACGGGGATGGCGGTGTAATGGCAGACCAGCAATCGTCCGCAGCGATTTGGGTGCTTGACAGCTCCACGTTCATCCACGCGATGATCGTGGACCGCGTCCCGCTGCTCGTTCTTCTGCGGTCGCCGCTATTCTTCCCTGAGTATGTATTCCGTTTCGAGTTGGGTGTGGACGCAAGGGACGCCACGCGCGACCACGCGGCCGACCAAGTAGCCCGGAAACGGATTGGTGTTCAGCACTTGACACTCTCTGACCTCGACCGCATCGCATCCTTCGACGCCCCCCGAAAAATCGGCCTCGGCGAGCTGGCTTGCGCAGTTATCGCCGAGCGCCTTGCGGGGGGCGTGCTATGCGACGATTGGCGGGCAAAGGCGTGGCTGGAGCATCGCATGACGCCCCTGCGGTGGGATTCCATCGAATGGGTGTTACTGGATGCGGCAGCGGAGGGATGCATCGGCGAATTGGATTTGGTTGATTCACAACGCGTGTTGGAACGCAACCAGTATTCGTGCCGGGGCGATCTGCAACTCATCCACTTGCAACGGCAGATGCAGCTCCGTCGCGAGAGCACTGTCGTTGACCATCCGTAACGTCTTCCGAATACGAGTTGGCAGGTGTGGCGGCTCCAACTGGTGGGCTGGAACCGCGTCGGTCAGCCTGCTTTCGCCGGTCGACTTCTTTGGCCAACGGCCGAATCTTGGCCGCGGTCGTCGTGGCCCGGTTGCCGGCGACTGCTCGATCCGCCCGACGGCGACGCCGGCCGACGTGCGCGTTCGCGCGAGCCTCGCCGCGCTTTCGTACTCCACCGGCCGTGTATTGATGTGGCGACGTCTTTTTACGCAATCCAGTTGATCCTGCGGAGGTCGTCTACGAGCCACTTGTACACCAACGTCCGAATGGCAAAGTCTGAGAACATGTCGTGCGAAGCTGCATGGGTTATCAGAACGGCAAGCGATTCTACGAATTCAGGGCGCAAATGGCCAAGTTGTTCACGAAGCCGCGAAAGCGCTTCAGGATCGAGTGCTCCAAACTCGAAGATTCCGGGTTGCAGCACGACTTGTGTCGTCGCATTCTTCGGCAGCGGTTCCCATCTGATCGTCAGAATTGGAAAGGATGTGGCTCCCGTTTGTCCTTCCTTCATATCAACGTTGACGAGGAGGCGTGCGGGTAGTGTCGCCGCGCGATCGAGGCGTCCAGCCATTGGGGCGAACCATTCCCCTACAATCTCACCGTAACCAGCCACTGCGCGTTCGCATAATGCCCGAATTCGTTCAAATGTTCGTGCCTCAGAAAACCGCTGCCAGGGAAAGCTCGCTTTCTGGCATTCCTGTTCCGTTCTATCGGCCAACGGCAATGGCGACACCAACTCCGTCGCTCCCAATGCTTCAAGCCGCGCGCATTCGAGAACGAGCATGGTCACGTCGACGTCTTTCCATCCGCGCTTCACGACAGTTCTTTGGAAGGCCTGACTGCGACTTTCAAGTTCCTGCGCGCTGAGAGGCAACTCCGCCCGAACTAGCTTGAGGGGAATTGGTTCAGAATGCAGCCAGCCTAGCTTTAGTAGTTCAATCGCCGAGTGCCACGCGGCCTCAGCAACCAATGGCGGTGCGCAGATATCGAATATCGAACCAGGCTTCATGCGATTCTTGAGTTTTGTCTGAAGATGTTCAACGATCCATCGCCATGCCCACGCGGACTGGCATCCGGGACGAGCGCCCCGCACGTCAATCCAATAGGGTTGAACGAGCCCATAGGAGAATTGCGACATTTGCTCATGGCCTGGAAGAACTTTGTCGCCGGCTTTCCAGGGGCCAGGTGGACCAATCTCCGGAGGAAGCGAAGCGTTCTCCCCGTCTCCGGCCTTCAAACTCCAACCCGCTATAAGCCATTCACCCTCCGTTCTTGTAGCCGTCGGCAGGAGATGCCCCGTCTGCGGATTGATTGGCGTAATAACTGCCGCAAGCTTGCCGATGCCGTTGACACACGCCTGCATAGCGCTGCGGATTCGACGGGCTGCCTCGACCGCGTTGGGTGGTGTGGCCCCGGTGTCGAGGCTCCAATGTGCTGTCGCTTCATCCACGACAATCAGCAGAAACCCCGGATCACGATGGGCAATCGGCGCAAGAATGCGTTCAACAATTTCCGCACTCGCGGTACCGACGATGATTGCAATCGCCGATCGCCATCTGTCAATGCGTCCCGGATAATTCCAAAATGATTCGACAGATACGTCGCCCTCGGCAATCGCCTGCGCAGCGAACCACTGAGTCAACACAGGCAGCGCAAAGGTGACAAACCCACCTGACTCCACAACCAGTCCAGTGGGCAGAAGTTGCTCGATCGTGTTCCGCGGTTCCAACTCGCACACAGGAACCGCGCCGCTTCGGTCAAGGCACTCGGTTGCCAGTGTACGGCAGACTTGTTTGATGCTATCAGAATTTGGAACTGCGTTTCCGATAGCGCGTTCCACCAGGTGGGCGATCAATCCGGCCCGCGAAAAGCGCTCTGATTCTTGCGAGTATTTTAGGCTCTTTCCGAGCAGTATCGCGAATAGCGGCGTACGGATTGTTTCCTTGAGGCCCCTGCTCCAACTCCACGACGCTCGCTCAAGCTCCGATGCGCTCCAAGACGATGAGAGTGCGACAAGTTGCAGTGAGGTGGCTTCGTCGAGTTGAGGGAGGGTGATGCGCTCCTCAACACCATCCCAACATCGCATCGACCGACCGGTAAGAATGGCGCGGGACCCAGGCCACGAATTCACGATAGCTCTCGCCTCGCTTAACAGTCGCTGGGCCGCGCGCGAAGAAAGATCATCTAGACCATCGAGTACCAAGTAAGCGCCGTTGGCGGTCGGTTCGCCGACCACATCGGCGGCTGCTCGTATAGCATCTTCGAGGCTGTTCTGTACGCGGAGTGCTTCGATGAAGACAGGGACTGGGGAGCTCACGGATTGCATCGCAAGTCGAACGCAGGATTCAAAGAAGCGTTCGGCAGCGAGAGATTTGCCAGCTCCAAGCGGCGCGACTACGAGCCGCAATGGTGACTTCTCATTCGGTATGGCTTCATCGGGAAGTCCGCCGACCGCTTCGTTTTCGGAGAGCGAGATGGCAATTTCACGGGACAGCCCTGCCGCCTGCCAGCGAGCGACTCGGCGGCCGTGACTGTTTGCCAGAAGTTGCTCCAATCGGTGCAAGCGTTGTTCACTTGATGGCGCGGACGCCGACTCGCATCCGCTTTGCAACAGGATTTCATTCACCCACTTACGCAACATTTTGTCGAAATCGGCCCGCGAAAACGTCGTGCCTTCTGTAGACAATGATCCGAGGCGGTTGCTGAGCGCATCAACGATGATTTCCCGAACGATTGGGCGAAGGCGCTGCGACGGGGTGGCGGCCGTGAGGTACAGATCAAGATTGTGGGCTGCATGTCGTCGCAGGGCCGGAATGTTCACTGCCTCGGGCGGCGGTACGGTGACGCGGCCGATCATCCCGTCCTTTGGACGCAGATTGTCGGCGATCGGTCCGAGGAGCCGCAACTCGTACGCACCCGCCTCGACCGAATGCTCAAGTTCTTCAGCCCACCTCGTCGCGTCGGGAAGTCCAATACGATTGGTGGAGTGCTTTACCTGGACCGCCTTGCGTGAATTCGGAAAGGTCCAAATGATATCCACCTTGTCGGATTCATCATTCGGCTCGATCGTCACGTTGGTCCAGTCGCTATCGTCGGTCAGGCTGTCAAGCACGCAGATCATCGCCTGCAGTAGGTATCCTCGTGCACCCGCCTGGCCGCTCATGTCGAGAGATCTCCTTACATGACTCGTCGCGCCATCCAAGGTGATTGTACTAGATGAGCCGAGGTCGGCACCACTGCGTCGGCCGCAAGGTGGTGATACCGCTTGATAAATCGCCAGAAACGACGGCTAGAATCAAGAATGACAGAAGATCGTCGCCGTTAGTCGAGGCAGTCGAGCGGTGGTGCTCCTTTGGGTACTCTTCCCGCTGGCCCTTGAAACTCGAGGCGAGAACCTAACGCGACTGATCGACGGAATGGAAGGCGGTCTGACGGGTTTCCATGCGGTCAGGAATCCTCGCCGGAACGGGGCCGCTTCGGTTTCTTTTTGATCGGCTTTTTCTTGGTCTTTTTTTTCGTGGGCGGGGGTCGTTGCGTTTCGATTTGCTTCAATTCATCGAGCGAATGTTCGAAGTGCTCATCGACGGGTCGCGGCAGTGCGGCCTGGGCCTCGAACTCGGATTTGGCTTTCTGGACGGGGGCTTTCTCCACGGCGGTTTCAAGTAATATCTTGCCGGCGTGCGTGAGGATGTCGCGTTCGGAGAGACGCAGAATATCGTCGAATCTGGCGATCCAATCGGCCATAGCTGGGCCGTTGCAATCGCCGACCCGGTCGGTAAACTAATGGATCGCAGTCGGTGGCTACGCTCATCCGGCAGATTCCGCCGGGGAACCACGTCGTCCTGGAGCAATGCAGATGACGCAGACCTCGATTCCCAAATGGCAGATCGTGACCGGCTGGGTGCTCTCGGGCATCGCCTTCCTGTTCCCCCCCAGCGCATACTTCAAGATCGCGCAGCCGGCGGGCTTCCTCGAGGGGTGGACCAAATCCTACCCCGCCGGGGCCGCGCTGCCGCTTGGGATCACTGAGCTGACGCTGTTCATCCTGTACCTCGTCCCGAAGACGCGTTACCTCGGCGGCCTGCTCATGCTCGCTTACCTCGGCGGTGCGGTCGCGACCCACCTGCATGCCGAGGACGGCATGTTCCCCGTACCGATCATCGTCGGCATCATCGCCTGGCTGGGACTCTATCTCCGTGATCGCAAGCTCCGCGCGCTCGTCCCGACCGTCGATGATCGCTAATCAAATACCCAAGAAGTTGAACAAAAGGTAGCTGGTTGGGACCAGCGGCCCTGCGGTGAGTCCCTTACCGTCAGCCAAAGACCCCAGCGCGCCTTGTGTCCCGGCGCGCCGGGAGTGAATGAGATGGCGTGCTAGCACATTTTCCATCAGAATCCCCCGTTTCCGAGAACCGGCCCGGCCTGAAGCCGCCTGCGGCGGCTTCAGGCCGGGGCGAACATTGGTAGTTTGGGCTGTCAGGGTGTAGCTCGCCATCTTCTTCACACGCCAGACAAGCTGGCGTGGGTCGGAGCGGAAATCCCTGGCTGTCGCGAATCGCCCGGCTCAATGCGGAGATACCCCCGCCACAGAGGGGTCAGCCATGTGTAAGTCGTTACCAATAAGGCAAGTCCAAAGGCGCCAATTGGCGCCTTTGATCCGTACACGACTCAAACTTGGAACAAAAGGACACGAAGGTAACGAAGATTCGGGCACCTCGTGCCCTTTTTGCGAACCGCCCGATTCGAATGCGGGAACTCCCGCCACAGAGCGTCGTGAGACGGTGCTGACAGTACTTAAGTCGTTAAAACACATGCCGCTGTCAGTGGTTCAGCGAGACCACTGTCAGCGGTGCAAATACTTGTATAGAAGCATCTTGCGTCCTTTTATTGCCACCATTGCACCGCCCTGACACCGCTGACACTGATTTTACATCTGTTTTACAACTGTCGCATCTTTGCGCGACCAGCTACGCCTGGCCGGGTGTTTGGCGTTTCCATCCGTACTTCGTTTCCTTCGTTCCCTTTTGTTCAAACCGTCGGTCCTTGTCGGCGACTCGAACGTGGCGATGCGGACGAAACAGTGGTCATCTTGGGAGTGGAGTTTTCGGTGGGGTGCGGGCGTTTGCCCAGATACCTTCATCCAGCTTGCGGACATTGAAAGCACCTCGTAAACGACGGCTCTGGGTGTATAATCGGTGCATGGACGCCGAACCTCGCACGCACGTCGACGAAATGACCCGCTTCACGGCGATTCGAGAGGAGTCGCTGGAGTTGATTGAAAGCACGCGTTCCCTAGTAGCCGAAATGCGCACGCTGCTGGAGGAGTGCAAACAATGGCGGCCGGTCGTGCCGCGCCCGGAGCAAGCGGCTTCCCCCGAGCCGCCGCCGCGTACCGAGAAGCAGGCCACGCGCCGCGGTAGCGGTGTGCCGCGCGGCAAGCGGGGACGCATCGCAAAGCCGAAGTGAGGATCGAGCAGGCCGCGGGGAGCTGGGAGGCGGACGCCGGCAACAAAAGCTTGAGCCACGGATCGAACACCGATCGAACACGGATATTCCAACCCATCAGCACCGAGAAAATGCGCCAATTGGCGCATTTTAACCCCATGAATCCGAGCCGATCCGTAAACCCTTCGGCAGGAGGGACGCCCGCCCCACGACCGCGGTTCAGGCCAATGGCCGAGCGGCGAAGGCCCCCAACTTGCCAGCGGACGGCACAGCGGAGTGTGCCTGCGGAGTGTGCCTGCTACGATGCCGGCCAGGAGCCAAGTGACCACTGACTTTCGTCCTGGCATGAACACCAAAGCGCATCATAGCCGCGCGCTTCGTCCGTTTTCGAGCGCTTTTTTTTACGGATTATACCTGCCCATGGTTATACCTGTCGTGTGTCGGTTCGACCCCGCGAATCGAACCCGGCGCGACGACGCGAGCGTTGAACTCGATCAACAGAGGGCTTACGCCCACGCTCGCATAACGCATTCAACCAGCACCGCTACGCGGCGTGATCAACAGGGGGCTCACGCCCCCCGCTCGCCTAAGACATTCAACCACCACCGACTCGTAACACCCCCCCAAACTTCGCGCTGCACGCCGCGACCACCGCATCGCGTATGGCGTCGGCCTGGTGGCCGGTGAGCGTCGCGTCGCGCGAACGCAAGGCAAGACTGAAAAGCACGCTCTTGCGTCCTTGGCCACGCAACGCGTCGTCGCGGTAGATTTCCTTGAATTCGAGCCCCTCAAGCGTTTCGCCGCCGCTGGCGCGTACCGCGGCCGCAACGTCGGCCCAGCGCACCGCCTCGGGCACGTCGAGGTTGATGTCGCGGCTCATGGCCGGAAAGGCGGGCAGTTCGGCATACTGCGGCACAAGCCGGGCGATAGCCGCCAGTTGCTTGACGCACAACTCGGCCACCGTCGTCGGCCCGCGAAGGTCGAACAGTTTCAGGCCGGCCGCACTCACTTCGCCCAGGAACCCGAGCAACGTATCGCCCAGGCTCAACCGGCACCCTCGCCCCACCGTGAAGAACGGGTCGGACCAGTCTTCGACGCGCAACTCCGCGGCCGGGTCGAGCGCGGCGAGCAGGGCCTCGATGACCCCCTTCACGGCGAAGTAATCGCCTCCGCCGCTCATCCCCAACATCAATTCTTCGCAAGGCAAGCCGCCTTGCCGGGGCAAGTAGACCTTCGCGATCTCGAAGAGCTCGATGACCGGGTTGGCCAAGGTCTCGTTGGTCCGCCGCGTGCCCAACAGGCTCGGCACCAGGCTGCGACGGAGCTGGTCGGCGCGGCGCAAGATCGGCGTCTGCGCGATGAGTGCCGGCCCCGTCGCCCAGGGACTGAAAGCGTTCGACCACGGCTCCTCGACCGCGCTCAAGGTCAAGGCCTCGTCGAAGCCGGTTGCCGTGAGCACGTGTCGCACGCGCTCGAGCACGCGATCGAGTTGGGTGCGGGAAGAGGTCGCCATCGGCACGCTCACATCCTCGGGGATCGCCTCGTAGCCGTGAATGCGCGCCACCTCTTCGATCAGGTCGATCTCGCGCGAAAGATCGCGGCGCCAACTGGGCGGCAGCACCTCGACCTCGCGCTCGTCGGCGCGGCGCTCCTCGTTACCCAGCGCCTGGAGAACACGCCGGACCGTGGCCTGGTCGATCTCGATCCCCAGGACCCGTTTCAGTTGGGCCAGACGGAGCACGATCGGCTCGCGCTTCGGCGGGCGGCGTCCCACGTCGATCGAACCGGCCGCCAGCTCGCCGCCGGCCAGCTCCAGCACCAGCTCGCAACAGCGGCGACTGGCCCAATCGACCCCTTCGGGGTCAAGCCCGCGCTCGAAACGGTACGACGAATCGCTGTGCAGGTTCAAGCGGCGCGCGGTCGTGCGGATCGAAAGCGGATCGAACTGCGCCGCTTCAATCAACACGTCCTTGGTCGTCTCCGACACTTCCGATTCGGCCCCCCCCATCACGCCCCCGATCGCCACGGCGCGGCTCGCATCCGCAATCACGCAGACACCCGGCCCGATGGTGTAGGTCTTGTGGTCGATCGCCTCCAGCACTTCGCCGGGCCGCCCTTCGCGGACGATGATCTGGGCGCCCTTGAGCCTCGCCAGGTCGAAGGCGTGCAACGGCTGGCCGCACTCCATCAGCACGTAATTGGTGACGTCGACGACGTTGTTGATCGGTTTCAGTCCGATCGTCGTCAGCCTCCGTGCCAGCCAGGCGGGGCTGGGACCGATTTTCACGTTCCGGATCACGCGGGCCGTGTAGCGGCCGCAAAGCTCAGGGCATTCCAACGTGACCTTGGCCAGGTCCGTGACTCTCGCGGTCGCCTCGCGAGGCGCCGCGGCGGGCCGCTTGAGTTGCCGGTCCCAGAGCACGGCCACTTCGCGCGCGATGCCCAGGTGCCCCAGACAGTCGGGTCGGTTGCTCGTCACCTCGAGGTCGATCGCCAGGTCGCCGCCCACTTCCTCGGTCGATTCGTGGTTCAAGCCGGCCATCATCAGCCGACGCTGGAGCTCGGCGAGGGGCATATCGAGAACGACGTATTCCTTGAGCCAGTTCCAGGAGATGATCATCCTTCATCCTTTTCTCAGAACTGCTGTAAAAACCTGACGTCGTTCTTGTAGAACTCGCGGATGTCGGTTACCTGGTGCCGGCGCGCACAGACCCGCTCGACGCCCAGGCCGAAGGCGAAGCCGGTCACTTGCTCCGGATCGTAGCCGACGGCCCGCAGCACGTTGGGGTCGACCATGCCGGCGCCGCCCATTTCGATCCAGCGGTCGTGCCATTGCATGTCGACCTCCACGCTCGGCTCGGTGAAGGGAAAGAACGAGGGACGAAAGCGAATGTGAACTTCGCCTCCGAAATAGCTCATGGCAAACAGCCGCAAGACGCTCTTCAGGTCGGCCATCGTCACCTGGTGGTCGACCAACAGGCCCTCGATCTGGTGGAACATGGGGTAATGCGTCGCGTCGGCCGGGTCGGGCCGGTAGACGCGCCCCAGCGAGATGATCCGCACCGGCGGCCTGGTCCGCTCCATGACCCGGATCTGAACCGTGCTGGTCTGACTGCGAAGCAAGAGCGGGCTGTCGTCGGTCGCGGTGCCGGCGGTCGCACCCGCGGTGGCCAGGTAAAAGTTCTCCAGCGGATCGCGCGCCGGGTGCTCGCGCGGGATGTTGAGGGCCTCGAAGTTGTGCCATTCGTCTTCGATTTCCGGGCCTTCGGCCACGCTGAAACCCAGCCGGCCCATGATCTCCTTGAGATCCTCGATGGTTTGCGTAATCGGGTGCAGATGGCCCAGCCGCGGGCGGCGGCCGGGAAGCGTGGGGTCGAATTCGCGCGGCGCGTCGGAAACGCCGACACGCCGGGCCAATCGGCCGACGGCCGCTTCGAACGCGGCCTCGATCTCCAGTTTGACTTCGTTGAAGTGTTTACCGGCGGCAGGCTTGTCGGACTTATCGATCGAGCCCAGGCTCTTCTGCGCGCTTTTGAGCTGCCCGCTCTTGGCACCCAGGAATTCGATCCGCGCCGCCTCCAACGCCGCCGCATCGGCGGCCTCGTCGAAGGCCGACTTGGCGCCCTTCAACAGATCGTCGAGTTCAGCGAGGAAGTCGGTAAGTGCCACGATCGTGCCTTGAAATGAGGCTAACAGCGCGCGGGAACCACAGTTTCCCTGATTTTTCTGTCGTCATCTTTCTGTCGTTTTTGCCGCCGGGCTCTAGCCGAACGGCTCGGCGCGTGCCGACGAAACGAACGACAGCTTGCAACTTCACCACGCTCGGTAATCAAGCGCGGCGAGAACGGGCGGACAGAAAAATGTCGACAGAAAAATGGGAAGACGAAGTCCAAATCTCTATGCGGCCAGTGCCTGTTTCACTTGGGCCACGACGGCGTCGAAACCGGCTGGGTCGGCCACGGCCATCTCGGCCAGCGTCTTACGGTCGAGCTCCAAGCCAGCCTTGGCCAGGCCGTGGATGAACTCGCTGTAGCGCAGTCCCCGCTCGCGTGCGGCGGCATTGATGCGGATGATCCAGAGACTTCGGAAGTCGCGTTTGCGCACGCGCCGGTCGCGGAAGGCGTAGACTCCCGCGCGGACCAACGTTTCCTTGGCCGTGCGGTACAACCCGCCGCGGCCCCCGACATACCCCTTGACCTTGCGGAACAGACGCTTCTTGGCTTGCGTCCGGGCAGCGCCCTTCATGGACCTCATGGCGATTCACCTTGTATGCGGAAGCGAGGCCCTCCGCCCGATGCCAACCGCGTTGGATGGCTTTTCGAGGGAGCGTTGAATGCCCGTACCGCGCATCGAGCTTGATCGGTAGCGTTCAGTAACTATTTCCACAGAGCGACCGCGCAATCCGCTTGGCCTCCAGCGGCACGGTGGCCGTGGTGCCACGGAGGTTGCGGCGGCGCTTCTTCGACATTCCGGCCGCCAGGTGGCTGGTGCCGGCGTGGCGGTGCATCGCTTTGCCGTTGGCCGACAAGCGAAAGCGCTTCTTGGTTGCCTTGTGGGTCTTTTGCTTGGGCATGGGGTTGGTCCGTTGTCTGTGGTCCGTCGTCCGTTGTCGAAGAGGGTCATTATAGTCTGGAGGCCGAGTTCTGGAAGGGGGATCGGCCGCGGAAAAACAGGCCGCAGCATCCCATACGACCACGGACCAGGGACCACGGACCACGGAACGTCAC
>DATLQY010000440.1:0-11676 GCA_035534975.1 Pirellulales bacterium | reverse complement strand
AACGTCACGGACCACCGGGCAAGCCGGTGGCATGATGCGATCGCCCCCGGCCGACCGCCCAGGACGATCACTGTCGGATTCGCACTGGAATTGCTCATCCCCTCTCCCCAACAAGTGCATCGTCGTAAAGACACGAGGTTACGATTAACCCGACCACGCGCTCGACGGACACCACGACCTCCGCCGACATCTCGGCACCAGTCAGGTGCTGCTTCTCCTCAACCGCGACGATCGTCACTTCTCCAGGTAAACGCCCCAATTCGTCGGCCAACGCCAATGTCGACGCAAGCCCAAGATCGTGGCTGCTCGAGGCACGGGCCAGGCATAACTCGGCCGCAGGCCAATTCCAGCAGTGTAACGTGCCGGGCGAACCCTGGTTCTCGCAAGCATCGCAGACGATCAAGCGCTCGAGGCCGTCGAGCCAGTCGAGCAAGTCGCCGGCCGAACGGGCCGTGCGAACGTCGACGTCACTCGATGCCAATTCCAATGCCAGTCGCTCCGTCACGCGCCAGCCGAGCTGGTCGTCGCCGTGCGGGCTACCTAAACCGACGATCAACGTCCTACGCGAATCGGTGCGCCGGCACGACTGGGATCGCCGCGGCACACGGGAAGCAATCACAGGATCGTCGTTCATGTCAAGTCCGCTCCAGCGTGAACCGCAGGAAATGCGTCGAGCAACTGATGCACGGATCGTAATTCCGTACCAGGTGCGCGCACGCCAAAGCGGTTTGGTTTTCGTCGCGGTCGAGCACCAGTGGCAGGAAGTGACGCAAATCGTCTTCGATCTGTCCTTGATTCTGCGAAGTGGGTGGCACGATCTTGGCCTCCGTGATACGACCGTCGTCACCGACGCAGTACCGGTGATAGATCAGTCCGCGAGGCGCCTCGGTCGCGGCGCAGCCCGTACCGGCGCGGTACTCGTAGGCGATGCGCGGCGGTTTGGCCGGGCGGTAGTTGCGGAGGATGTCGAGCGCTTCTTCGAAAGCGTGAACCAACTCCAGCCCCCGAGCCACGATCCCCTGGAACGAATTCGCGCAGGGCCATGCGATACCCACTTCGTCGGCCAACCGCCGGGCGGCGGGACTGAGCCGCTCGAGGCTCAGGTTCACGCGGGCCAACGGCCCGACAAAGTACGCACCGCCGTCGGGCTGGTGGACCGAGTGCAGCGCCGTGGAATGGGAAACGTGCCTCTCCTCGTAATGCCGCTCGTAGTCGGCGGCCGTGATCGCCTCGCCGTCGCTCGCGGTGATCAGACCCTCATTCATGGCGTACTCGTCGCGGTGGACCAGCGCGACCATCCGGTACGGTCGCTCGAATTGCGGGAAGTCGAAACCGGCCGCCCAGCGCGTGGTGTCGATCGCCGCTTGCAGGCCCCATTCGAAATCGGGTATCAATGCCGCAAGTTCCTCGCGCCGCGGCGCCCGGTAGAAGCCGCCAACGGCGACGTTGACCGGATGGATCGCTCGGCCGCCAAGGACTTCGAGCAACTGGTTGCCGTGCTTCTTCAGGCGCAGGCCGCGATTCACTTCATCGGGAAAGTCGCGAGCCATCGCCAGGCCACTTTCATAGCCCAGAAAGTCGGGGGCGTGCAGCAGATGCATGTGCAAGGCGTGGCTCTCGATCCACTCACCGCAATAGAGCAGCCGCCGCAATCGGCGAATCTCGGGCGAAACCGACACACCGAGCGCCGCCTCCAGCGCGTGAACCGAGCTCATCTGGTACGCCACCGGGCAGATGCCGCATATCCGGGCCGTGATGTCGGGAACGTCTTCCAACGATCGACCGCGCAACAGCGCCTCGAACAGCCGCGGGGGTTCGAAGATCGTCAGTTGCACTTCCTCAACCTGGTCGCCGCGCAACCGCACGTGCAGGCCGCCCTCGCCTTCGACGCGCGTCAGGGCCTCGATGCGAATCATGCGGGTGGGGGGAATCTCTGGCATGTTTTGCTGTACTCCGAGCAGCTAGGAATGAGACATTCCAACTTACCTTTGCCACCAGCTTTAGCTGGTGGATCGCGGCCCACCCAAACACCTCGTTCTCAGCCGGCTTCAGCCCGCTTTGTTTGCGCCTTTAGGCATTTCTATCTGGACCGCACCAGCGTTTATCACGCGACCCAAGCCGGCTAAAGCCGGCCGAAACAAAGGGTGGGATTTTCTCGCAACCACCAGCTAAAGCTGGTGGCAATCGCAAGGCACCTCGAATCAAACCCAACATGGTTCAGAATACTTCATACGTCCACCACTTCCTTGTTCACACGCTCCGCGTGCGAACGAGAACTCCAGAAAAGTCATTCCTTCCCCGCCGCAAGTCGCTCACTTTCAGCCCGGAACTCTGGTGCATAGCCATTGAAGCTCCGCAGAAACCGCACCGATTCCGCGCTGGAAAGACCGTCGGCGCGGAACTGTCCCGTCAGGCTCACGAGGTTCGGTTGAGCGGCCGGTCCGTAGCAGCCGTAACAGCCACGGTCGTATGCCGGGCAAAGTGCGCCGCAGCCCGCGTGCGTCACCGGCCCCAAACAGGGCACGCCACGCGCCACCATCACGCAGACCGTGCCTCGACGTTTGCAATCGAGGCACACACCATGCGCCGGCGTGCGCGGACGTCTGCCGGAAAGCAGCGATGCGATCACCTCCAATAACTGTTGCTTGTTGATCGGACAGCCTCGCAGCTCGAAATCGACCGGCACGTGGTCGGCAATGGCGGTCGAACGGTCGAGGGTGTGGATGTACTCCGGCCGGGCATAAACGGCTTGCACGAACTCCGGAGTATCGGCCCAGTTCCGCAGCGCCTGGATGCCACCCGCCGTGGCGCAGGCCCCGATGGTCATCAAGAACTTCGCCTGCTTTCGCACTTCCTGAATACGCCGGGCGTCGTCGGCCGTGGTGATCGAGCCCTCCACCAGCGCCACGTCGTAGGGTCCAGGTTCGACACGGCTGGTGGCTTCGAGAAAGTAGACGATCTCCAGACTACCGGCCACCGCCAACAACTCGTCCTCGCAGGCCAACAGCGATAGTTGGCAGCCGTCGCACGAGGCGAATTTGAATACGGCCAAGGTGGGTTTGCGGTGCATCGCTAAAATGCCTCCACGCCCACCCAGCGTTCGACGCGGTCGTAGCGAAACACCGGCCCGTCCTTGCAAATGAATTCTGGTCCCAGTTGGCAGTGCCCGCACAACCCGACCGCGCATTGCATGTTCCGCTCAAGCGAAACCCACACTTGTTCGATCGAAAGCCCGCGCGACAACGCGCTGCGAACGGTGAAACGAAGCATCACCTCGGGACCGCAGGCCAACACGATTGTCCTCTCGGGCACCAGCGAACGCAACCGGTCGAACAGCCGCGGCACGACCCCCACGTTCCCCCGATAACCCAAGGGCGCCTGGTCGACCGTGGTTTGCACCTCGAGCCCGCGCCACGACCAGTCGTGGTACTCGCGGGCGTAGATCAACGTGTCGGGCGTGCGGGCGCCGTAGATCAAGGTCAACTGACCGTAACGTTCGCGGTGCGCTAACAGCTCTTCAATCGCGGGCCGCAGCGGCGGCAAGCCCATCCCACCGGCTACCAGCACAACGTCACGGCCCTCACACGCTTCGAGAGGCCACCAGGAGCCGAACGGCCCCCGCAGCCCCAGCGTGTCGCCGCGCCCAAGATTACCCAGCGCGCGGGTGGTGTTGCCCGCCAGGCGAACCGTGTGCCACCAGGTTCGGTTTTCGGTCGACGAGCCGCTGATACCGATCGGCACTTCGCCCACACCAGGCAGGTAGAGCATGTCGAACTGGCCGGGATGGAAGCAAAAGGCGGCGGCCGCCGCGTCGTCGACGAGACCCAATTGGTACGTGGTCACGCCGGCGGCTTCCGAGACCAGATCGCGGATCGCAGCGGTGTGCGATTGCCAGGGATTCGCCCCAGTACCAGCCAGAAGTGCGGTCGCCATCATGGTTCGGTACCCCGGATCGCAGCCACCTCTTCGGTGAGGTCGATTCCCACTGGGCACCAGGTGATGCAGCGACCGCAGCCGACGCAGCCCGACGTGCCGAACTGGTCGACCCACGAGGCCAGCTTGTGTGTCAGCCATTGGCGGTAACGCGAACGGATCTGGTTGCGGACAATGCCGCCGTTCATATAGCTGAAGTCGATATTGAAGCACGACTCCCACTCGCGTCGTCGTTCGACATGATCGCCGGCGAGGTCGCTGACCTCCTTGACCGAGCTGCAAAAGCATGTGGGGCAAACCATCGTACAGTTGCTGCACGAGAGGCAGCGCTCGGCCACCTGGTTCCAGCGCGGGTGTTCGAGGTTGTTCAGGAGCACGTCGCGAAGGCCCTCGGTGTCCATGCGACGTTGAATTTGGTCGACTGCCCTCTGCCGCGCCGAGTCGGCCGCCGACAGCTCCTCGACAACGACCTCGCGAGTCGGCAGTTCGCCAAGAATCGCGGCCCCTATCTCGCTACCAACCTCGACGATGAACCCACTTTCGGCGATTTCAACGCCGACGAGCTCCGTCAGCGCAAGGTCAAAACCCGCCGTGCAGCGAGGACCGGTGCCCATCGAAGTACAAAAGCAGGTCGGCGCGGCCTGAGTGCAATTGACAGCCACGATCAGCGCTTGTTCGCGGCGGGCGCGATAGATCGGATCGACGTAAGGTCCGTTGAGGAACACCCGGTCTTGCACGTCCAGGGCGGCCAGTTCGCAGGCCCGCACGCCGAGGAAAGCATATTTCGGCGGTTTGTCGGCGGGAGTATCCATCCGCCAGCCCTCGGCCGTGCGATCTGCGGTGGCGACGGTGGCTGAGGGTGGAAACAGGAACCGCTTCCAGGAGAAGGGCCCCACGACGTAACCGAATAGGGCATCGTCGTCGCGGCGCGCAAGGCGGTACTTACCCGGCTCCTGCACGTCGGTCCAGCCACGCGGCAGGTCGTCGATCGAAGTGATCGGGCCGTAGACGATCGCCTCTTGCTCGATCGTCGGGCCGATCAGTTCGTAGCCGTGGCCGGCGAGCACGTTGATGAGCGTCTGCAAGTCGGCGACGGCTAGAAAGCGGGGCTCGTTGGAAGGCAGGACCACTGTCTCAACTCCTAGGACCGAAAACGCCAGGGCCGGACTCGGCAAACAGGTCAAGCAACTGCAATCGGGTGGCCGTTAGTCGCTGGGCGAGCGTTCTCGCCATGCGGCTCATCAACTCGTACCCCACGTTGTGGTCCGCTCGGCAGATTTCCATCAATTTGTGCGCCGCGGCAGCGACGACTTGGGTATCGTCGACCGCGACCGCCGAGACCGTCATCCGGCCGTCGCCCAAGAGCGCCGACCAGGCCAGCATTTCGCCCGGCCCGATCGACAGGATCCTGACGCGGCCGCGACCTGGCACGTGCATATCGAGACCGACATGACCCGTATGCACCAGGTACAAGAAATGGTTCTCGTGTCCCTCATGGAAGATCGTCGCGCCGGCCGGGTAATCGACCAGTGCCGAGGCCGCCGCCAACTGGTCGAGTACGACCTCGGGCAGGTCGACTGCGAAGCCCATCACTTCAAGGAGTTGCCGCAACGGCTGCTTGTCGATCATGCGATCACTTCCGTGACTGCCGGTGGCACCTTCGGAACCCACATCCTAGGAACTTGATGCCCCATGGTGCAACTCCCATTCCAGGCGCATCGAGCCAGATCGATCCCTTGTTCCTGCGTCACGATTTCCTTTTGGCAGTGTGCTAATCCGCCCACACTGTGCCCGAGCGTCACAATTCGCGGGCGGGCATCGGGTATTATTCTCTCCACGCATCAGTTTTTTCATTTGGCACGGCAAATGCCCCCTAACTTGGAAAACCTATTCGATTTCCTCGCCGGAGGGCCTGAACATGAGCGTCGACCTGACCACCCATTACCTGGGCCTGAAGTTACGGAACCCGCTGGTGATATCCGCCAGCCCCTTGTCGGCCCACTTGCACACGTTGGAGCGGCTTCAGGAGGCGGGAGCCTCGGCGGCAGTAATGGCCTCGCTATTCGAGGAGCAGATCGAAGGGGACGGGTTTCCGCCACCCGGGCCGCAGCCCCCCGCGGCTGACTCCGCGACCGAGCTGGTCCACTTCCGCGACCTCTACAGCTATAACGCCGGTCCCGACAGCTACTTGCGCCACGTCGAGCTCGCCAAACGGACGTTGTCGATTCCCGTGATCGGCAGCCTCAACGGCAGCGTGGCCGGCGATTGGGTCCGGTTCGCACGGCTGATCCAGGAGGCGGGGGCCGACGCCTTGGAACTGAACATCTACTTCGTCCCCACGCGACCCGACCAGACGGCGGCGGACGTCGAAGACCAGTACATCGACCTGGTGGCCGCGGTGCGTGCCCAGGTCACCATTCCATTGGCGGTCAAGATCGGACCGTATTTCACTTCGATCCCCAACATGGCCCAACGGCTGGTTTGGGCGGGGGCCGACGGCCTCACGCTCTTCAACCGTTTCTTGCAGCCCGACATCGACCTCGACCGGATGGAAGTCGGGCCGAATCTCGTGCTCAGCAGCCGCGACGAACTGCGGCTCCCCCTGCGTTGGATCGCCATCCTCCGCGGACAACTCGACATCTCGCTGGCGGCCACCAGCGGCATCCACTTTGCCGAGGACTTGATCAAGGTCATCCTGGCGGGTGCCGACGTGGGGATGCTGGCCTCGGCCCTGATCCGAAACGGCCCAGACCATCTGCGGACCATCCTGACGGAATTCCAGTGGTGGATGGAGCAAAAGCACTACAAGTCGGTCGAGCAGATCAAAGGGAGCCTGAGCCAGAAACGCTGCTCCTCACCCAGCGCCTATGAGCGGGCGAATTACATCCAGACCGTCACGTCGCTGACAAGCGACGCGGTTTGACCTGGTCGCTCAGTTTGGTGCCAGAAAAAACCTGCGAATACCTGTGCCTACTACTTTTGTGGCGATCACTACGTCGGGCGCAACTTTGTAATCCAGCTCGAAGCCGCGGTGCTTGAACATTGCCAACATCCGCGAGTTGTCCGGCGAGGTTTCCGCCGTCAGCCGCCGCACTTGCCACTCGCAGGCGATCTCCAGGGCGTAGTCGGTCAAGCGGCTCCCCAGCCCGCGCCCCTGCCAGGGGTCGCCCACCAGCACAGCGTACTCCGCCTCGTCATGGTCGGGATCGGCCACCAGCCGCACCACGCCCGCCAACTTCCGCCGGCCGTTTTCTTCCAGTTCGGCGACGATCGCCAGCTCGCGGTCGTAGTCGATGAAACAGAAGCGGGACGCCATGTCGTGGGTCGTCTCCTTGAACACGTAGCGAAAACGGCTCCAGAGCGATTCGAGCGAGCAGGCGGCTAACAGTTCGTGCCAAAGCGGCTCGTCCTCCGGCTTGATCGGCCGCAATAGCACACGCGTGCCGTCGGCCAGCTCGATCGAGCGGACGTATTCCTCCGGATAAGGACGGATCGCCAGGTGGGCGAAAGCGCGCACCGGCTGCAGGGCGCGTTGTCGATCGACGACCACACGGGCATCGAGCGCCAGCACGCCGTCGGGCATGGCCAGGAGCGGATTGATGTCGAGCTCGGTGATCTCCGGGAAATCGGCGACGAGGTACGAAAACCGCACCACGGTTTCCACCAGCGTATCGAGCTGCGCGGCCGGCCGGCCGCGATAGCCGGTTAGAAGCGGCCAGGAGCGCAGCGATTCGAGCATCCGCCGGGCCAGCCGATCATTCAACGGTGGCAATCCCAGTGCGCGGTCTTGGAACAACTCGGCTGTCACGCCCCCCATGCCCACGAGGATCACGGCGCCGAACACGGGATCTTGCTTCGACCCCAAAATCAGCTCGAAGGCGTCAGGCACCGCGACCATTCGCTGCACACTGACCCCCTCGATCCTGGCTTCCGGCCGCCTGGCCCTGGCCGAGGCTACGATCTGCTCGAAGGCCGCCGACACCGCGGCCTCGCCGGCGAGGTTCAGCGCGACGCCGCCCACGTCGGTCTTGTGCGTGATGTCGGGCGAGGCGATCTTGAGCACGACGGGAAAGCCGATCCGCCGTGCCGTTTCGACCGCGGCCGCCGCGGAAACTGCCCGCTCCGGCCTCGTCGTGGGAATACCGTAGGCCGCGAGCAGCGCCTTCGAGTCGTCCTCGGAAAGGATCAGCGGCTCACCGGGGGGCGGGTCCATTTCATGCACCGCTCGTTCGAAGCGAATTCGTGCCGTCTTACGGTCGAGCGTCAAGCCGAGCGGAATGTCGCGAGGCGTTTCGTGGAGCAGCTCGAGGTTGCGGGCATACGACACCAGGTACATGAACGCGCGCACCGCGTGCCAGGGCGTGGCGTAAGTCGGCACGCCCAGGATGTTGAGCAATTGCACTCCTTCGCGCACCATTCGTCCTCCCATCCAGACCGCCAAAACCGGCTTGTGCGCCTTTGCCGTCACCTCACCGATGGCCCTGGCGGCGCCCGTTGGATCGGTCATTGCCTGAGGTGTGAGAATCACCAACACGGCATCGACGCTCGGCTCGGCCAGCAGCAATGCGAGCGATCCGGCGAATCGTTCCGGCGGCGCGTCGCCCAGGATGTCGACGGGATTGCCGTGCGACCAGCTTGCGGGGAGCTGGTCGTTCAGGCTTGCCAGCAACGCATCGGGCAATGCCGCCAGCTCGCCCCTCCGTTCCAAAAGCGCGTCGGTGGCCATCACTCCCGGTCCGCCGGCATTGGTCAGGATCGCCAGCCGCGGTCCCTTTGGCACCCGGCGCCTGCCCAGAAGCTCAGCGCAATCGAACAGGTCATCGACCTCGGTCACGCGAACCACGCCCGCGCGTTGAAAGGCCGCCTCGTACACGGCGTCGACACCGGCCATGGCCCCGGTGTGTGAGGCCGCCGCTTTGGCCGCGGCGGCGAACCGGCCCGCCTTGTAGGCCACGATCGGCTTGTGGCGGGCGAAGGCGCGCGCGGCCGACATGAACTGCCGGGCCTGCTCGATCGATTCGACGTAGAGCACGATCGAATCGGTGTCGGGGTCTGCGCCGAAGTAATCGACCAAGTCGCCGACGCCGACATCCAGCATGTTGCCGATCGATACGAAATACGAAAAACCAATCCCTTCGTCGAGCGCCCAGTCGAGCACGGAAGTACATAGCGCGCCCGACTGCGAAACGAACGCGATCCGGCCCGCGGGCGGTGTGGCGGCGGCGAAGCTGGCGTTGAGCCGGCGTCCCGGGGCGATGATGCCCAGGCAGTTGGGTCCGATGATTCGCAGTCCATCGAATTTTGCCGCCTCATCGCGGATACGTTCTTCCAGCATGCGCCCGTCGGCGCCAACCTCGCGGAACCCGGCCGAAATGATGATCGCACCGCGCGTGCCCATCTCGCCGCATTGCCTGACGACGCCGGGCACCGTAGGGGCTGGCGTGCAGATGACTGCCAGATCGGCCGTCCGGGGCAACGCAGCCACGTTCGGGTACGCCTGGATTCCTTGCACACTTTCGCGCTTCGCGTTCACTGGGTAGACCACGCCCGGAAAGTCGGCGGTGATCAGGTTGCGGAGCACCGTATACCCCACCTTCCCGGGCTGTTCGCTGGCACCTACGACGGCGATGCGTTGGGGCTTGAAAATCTTGTCGAGGTTGCGGACGGGCACGGGGGCCTCCTTTTAGTTCTGGTTCTCGTCCGAGTATTGCAAATCCGGGACCATGGGACCGCTCGCCCCCACATTCCAGCTTCGCGATGAGGAAAGATTCTACCCGATGTGTGCGGTTGGCGCACCACCTGTGCGGAGACGCACGCTTCGAACGGCGCGGATGGACGGCAAAGGGCGACTTGGTCATCCCAAAAGCCCATGTTTCACGATTCTCCTGCACGTTCCGTCAGCGAATTCTCGTTCCACGGAAAATGTGAATGGTGCGGCCCCAGTTTTGCTTCACTCTTTTTCTCAACGGAGGAGCGATATCATGGCGCGCACATTCATCGAAGCGGGTTCCGCCCGACAACCCACCAGGTTGCCAAAGCAGATCAACGCGCCTTCATCGGCGGAATTGGTCGCGTGGTTGAAGTGCCCCTCGGCTTACGCCGACCGGCCGGCGCAGGTCGAGTGCCGAGAGACCCATATCTCATGGGTGTTCCTGTCCGGCCGCTACGTCTATAAGCTGAAAAAGCCCGTCCGCTTCGATTTTCTCGACTACAGCACACCGGCCCTGCGCCGCCAGGCGTGCGAGGCCGAGGTGCGGCTCAACCAGCGGCTGGCAAAGGGGGTCTACCTGGCCGTCGTGCCGATCACGTTGGAACCCGGCGGAACGCTGGCCCTCGGGGGCAAGGGGCCGGCGGTGGATTGGCTCGTCAAGATGCGGCGCCTCCCGGCGGAGCGAATGCTCGACGAGTTGATTCGTCGCGGCCAGCTCAGCTCGGCCGAAATCGACGGCTTGGCGGCTTTCCTGGCTCGGTTCTATCACTGCGCCTCGCCGCTGACTTTGGGTGCGTGGGGTTACCGTCAGGCGATTGACGGGCACATCCGCGCCAACCGCCGCGAGCTGCTCAATCCGATGCATGAGTTGCCCGCCACGGCAGTCAAGCGCGCGCATACGGCTCAATTGCGGTTTCTACAACTCGAAACCGCCCAGATCGAAGCACGGGTATGCGATGGACGAATCGTCGACGGCCACGGCGATTTGCGTCCCGAGCATATTTGCCTGGAACCTGATCCGATCATCTTCGATTGCATTGAGTTCAACGACGAATTCCGCCGCATCGACGTGGCCGACGAGCTGGCGTTCCTTGCCATGGAGTGCGACGCGCTCGGGGCCGAGCCGTTGGGCCGTCGGATTCTGGATTCGTATAGTCGAGAAAACCACGACCGAATCTCGGACGGTCTCGTGAGTTTTTACAAGTCTTACCGGGCCTGCGTGCGGGCCAAGGTTGCCGTGTTGTCGGCGGCCCCAAAAAAAAGCGCGGCCCAGCCTTCCTCGCTCGACCAGTCCTCCGCGCTGGACTGCTCAACCGCGCTGGACATGGCGCACAAATACCTGAAGCTGGCCGACACTTACGTCACGCACTTGGGACCGCCGGCGGCGATCGTCGTGACCGGCTTGATGGGGAGCGGCAAGTCGACGCTCGCCGAAGCATTGGCTGAAATGCTCGGCGCCGAGCTGTTGCAGACGGACCAGGTTCGGCGCGAGATGTTGGGACCATCGTCCGCGCCTCCTGGCTTCAACCAGGGCCTCTACCAGCCGGAAGCTCGCGACCGTGTCTACGACGAAGTGTTGCGCCGCGCTGACCGACAGCTTGGCAAGGGCCTGAGCGTGGTGCTCGACGGCACATTCCTCACCGCACGACACCGCCAGCGGGCCGTCGTCGAGGCGCGATTCTGCTGCGCCGTGCCGCTGGTCGTACGCTGTTCGTGCGACGACGAAGTGGCCTTGGAACGCATCGCCCACCGCGCCGCCGCGAGCACGTCGCAGTCGGAGGCTCGACCAGAGTTGTACCGGCTGCAGCAAGCCGAATTCGAGGCCGATCCGCCGGGCGTCGCTACGCTTGAAATCGACACCACAACCACGCTGCGAGTGCAGGAAGCGGCCGTGCTCGACCGGTTGAAACAGCTTCTCGCCGCCGCCGTCTAACTGAATTTGCACCATTTTTCGGCAACAGCGCGATCATCTGGCGGCGGTCATGCTCGTTGGTCGCAAACCCGTGGGCCCCTGGCAATGAATGACGCATACA
>DATLQY010000439.1:0-13799 GCA_035534975.1 Pirellulales bacterium | reverse complement strand
AATCCGCATCCTGCTGGAAAGGTTCCACAAGAACATCGATTACGCGATCACGGTGCCCAAGGAACTGCTGCGACAGGCCGAGGTCACGCGGTTGATGTTCAACGCGCTCTTGGCGGTGATCGCCGGCATCTCGCTCTTGGTGGGCGGCATCGGAATCATGAACATCATGCTGGCGACGGTCACCGAGCGGACCCGCGAGATCGGAATCCGCCGCGCCTTGGGGGCCAAGCGCCGCGACATCATCGAGCAGTTCCTTTCGGAGACCGTCGTTCTCTCGGCCACCGGCGGCCTGTTGGGCGTGGGATTGGGCTTCCTCTGCGGTCCTGTGATCTGGTGCCTGCAAACGGGCGTGACGAGGTTCTTCCCGCTGGTGGCCGCCGATTTGCCCCCCATCATCCTGGAATTGAAGCCGTTGATCGCCCCCATGTCGGTCGTGGCCGCGTTCCTGGTTTCGGTCGTCGTGGGAGTCGTTTTCGGGCTTTACCCCGCCCAACGCGCCGCCATGATGGACCCCATCGACGCGTTGCGGCACGAGTGACGCTGTTGACCCCTTTTTCGGCGAAACGGTGGTGCCGGGGAAGGCGGTGTTCGTTGGTGGGTCCGTGCGGCGCGAGCGCCAGCGGAACGGAGAAAAACGAATCCGAATACCCCAAAAAGTGAGTCCGCGAACGGCGGAACAAAGCCGTGCATCGTGCCACCCTACTTCGAACCCCACGTGTCGAGAGCAGTGCAAGGGGAGGGGTTTCGGATTCGTTTTTCTCCGTGAAGCGTCGATGCCGGCGACGCGGCGCTGTCGCCGCATTGCCACGGCGTTGGCGCGCAGCGCCGGATTTTCGGTCGGTGCCCGATTTCTGGGAAAACTGGTCTTGACCGTTTTTTTTTCTACACTGCCGGCATGCTGACCGCCCCACGCCACTCTCCACGACATCGCGCACGTCGCCCTCTTGTATGCCGAAGCCGGGGACGGGCGCGCGCGCGAGTGGCTAGCGCGCGCACTGGTGGCCGACGCGGGAATCCCAGCCGCCGCGGCCTCCGACAACGAGGCAACGACGCTTGCGGCGCTCCTCGGGGAGGCTTAACGGCGGTCGATCGCCGTGGAATGCTCGCGGCGGGGCGCGGCGCGGGCGAAGCGGAGAGCGCCGTCGCACTGCGGCGACAGCGCCGCACCGCCGGCCGCGGCGCTTCACGGAGAAAAACGAATCCGAAACCCCTTCCCTTGCGCTGCTGGCAGCACGCGGGGTTCGAAGTAGGGTGGCGCGATGCGCTGGTTTACTCCGCCGTTCGCGGACTCACTTTTTGGGGTATTCAGATTCGTTTTTCTCCGCTCCGCTGGCTTTTAGGCCGATTTTCTTGCGTCTTTTCGCTGCGCGAAAAAACGCTATCGGGGTTCGGTGGGTGCGAAAGCTCCCCGACGTGCTGGGGGTCGTGGAGACGCAGTTCAAGATGTACACGCAACCGGCTCCGCCAGCCACCGCGAAGCGGTTAGTTCAACACGTTTTTCTCGGCTTTTTCTTTCCCTTCTTGTTGCCGCGCAACAAGAAGGCGTAGCAGCCCTGCGCGCGCTCTTGCGCCCTTTTTACGTTCAATGGTATAGGGGTTCCCCTACGCCACCGGTACGGATGGTGACGTTTTTGCCGATGCGGTGCCATGCCTGGCACGCGCGTTGCGCTGGCAAGCCGCCGATTTCGGACGATTCTCGGCCCCAGAACCACGTTTTCCTTGACGCGTTTTGAGTTCCTGGCTTGAATGGAATGACCGGGATCTTTCAAGCCATCGGAGCAGATTTCCATGTTCGAGTCACTTGTCCCGCGTGCTCTCGTCGCTTTCAAACGTAAACAGCCGTCTCGCCGCCGTGCGTCGCGAAGGGGTCGATCGCGCCCGGCGCGAGGGCAATTTCGTCGCGCCGAATCGCTCGAAGCGCGCTGGTTCCTCGCCGCCGACCCGATCGTGTCGGTCGACACGAACTTCGGCAACTTCAAACTCGAACTTTTCGCGAGCGCTGCTCCACAGACCGTCGCCAACTTCCTGACCTACGTCGATTCGGGCGCCTACAACAGCTCGATCATCCAACGCAACGCGACCAGCACCGGCACGGCCACGGGAAGCCCTTTCGTGATCCAGGGGGGAGGGTACACGACCTCGAGCGACACGTTCACCAGCGCCTCGCAGCTCACCGCCATCACGGCCGGCGCCTCGGTGCCCGGCGAGGCGCACTCCACTAATCCCAACAATCCCAATATCAACACGACCGGCACCATCACGATGGCCCTTTCCAGCGGGCCCAACAGCGCCACCGACGAATGGTTCATCAACCTCGCCAACAATCCGTTCCTCGACGACTCGAGCGACGGCGGCCCCTTCACTGTGTTCGGGCAGGTCATCGACAACGGGATGACGACCGTGATCAATCCAACGGTCGCCAAGTTGACCGGGGGTAACGGCAACGGATATCCTTCCGAAAATCCTCCGGTAGCGACGGGTAACCAGCTTTTCGTCATCAGTTCCATGACCGTCGACAGCATCGACGGCACCGTGTTCACCGACACCAACGGCAACGGCACGTTGGATACCGGCGAAACAGGAGTGGCAGGCCGCACGGTGTTCCTCAATGAAGATGGGACGGGCGTGCCCGACGCCAACAACCCTTCGACCACCACCGACGCGAACGGGAATTACTCGTTCTCCGGCCTGGCCGCCGGGAACTACAAAGTGACTGAGGTTTTGGCCGGGGGCGTGACGCTCACCACGCCAACCACCCAGACAGTGACGGTCGCGGCCAACCAAACCACTTCGGGAACGAACTTCGGTGAGAACCCCTCGGCCATTCCGGCGGGTTCGATCGGCGCCAGCAGTGTCACGATCACGGCCACCCAGGGCACGGCCTTCACCGGCACCGTGGCCAGGTTCATCGACCCGGTGGCTTCCGACACGGCCAGCGAGTTCACGGCCACCATCAACTGGGGCGACGGAAGCACATCGACGGCCGGCACGGTCAGCGGTTCCAACGGCGCGTTCACCGTCGCCGGCAGCCATACCTACAGTGTCGACGGTGTCGATCCGGTCAGCGTGACCATCACCCAGGCCAGTCCGGGCACGGCGACAGCCACGGCGACGAGCTCAGCCGACGTCGTCGACGGCGATTTGGCGGTCGTGAGCGTGACGGCCACGGAAACCCAAGGTGTCGCGTTCAACCTCAATGTGGCGATGTTCACCGACCCCGACGACACCGCGGCCGCCAGCACGTACGCCGCCACCATCAATTGGGGAGATGGCACCTCCAGCGCCGGCTCGGTCAGCGGATCGGGCACGTTTACGATCAGCGGCACCCACACCTACGCATTCGGAAGTAACTTTCCCGTCGGGATCCAAATCAGCGACAACACAAGCGGTTCGTCGCCGGCCGCGACCGTGACGAGCTCGATCGTCGTGCCCAATACCGACACGCTCGCCGCCACCAATGGCGCAAACTTCAGCCTGACCGAGGGGCAGACGCAATCCCATACGCTGGCGACCTTCACCGATTCGAACCTCGCCACGCCGTCGTCCGATTTCACGGCCACGATCGACTGGGGCGACGGCGAGAGCACGACCGCCGGCACCGTGACCGGTTCCGCCGGATCGTTCACAGTGACCGCGAACCACGCTTATCCCGACGAAGGGACGTTCACCGCCCAGGTGACGATCGCCACCAACGCGACGAGCGGGCCGACGGCGACCGCCGGTGCCACCGCCACCGTCGCGGAAGCCGACACCTTTACAGCCCAAGCCGCCACGTTCAACGCCACGGAAGGCGCCGTATTCGATGGCGCCGTGGCCACGTTCCACGACGGCAACACCGCGAGCAGCGGCGCCGGTATGACGGCAAGCATCAATTGGGGCGATGGAATCGACTCCGTTGGCACGGTCACCGGCTCGAATGGAACGTTCTCGGTGTTGGGCATCCATACGTACGCCAAAGACGGCACGATGCCCGTGGTGGTGACCTTGACCGACCCCGCCCCAGGCACGGCCACGGCGACCGCCAACAGCACCGCCGATATCCTCAACGCCGGCTTGACGGCGACGGCCGTGGCGGTGACCGCCATCGAGGGCCAAACTTTTTCAGGCACGATCGCCACGTTCACCGATGCGGGAGCCGGCGACACCGCCGCTCAGTTCGCCGCCACGATCAATTGGGGCGACGGAACCAGTTCGACCGGCTCGGTGACGGGCACGGGCGGCACGTTCACCGTCGCCGCCACCCACGCTTACGCCGACGAAGGCGGCTTTACGATCAGCGTCCAGGTTGCCGACACGCAGTCGGTGCCTGCCGTCACCGCCAATGCGACCACGTCGGCAGCCGTCGCCGACGCTGACACTCTCACCGCCGTCGGCACCACCATCGCCGCAACGGCAACCGCGACATTCAACGGCAAAGTGGCCACGTTTACCGACAGCTTCACCGCGGCCGGCGCCGCGGAATTCACCGCGACGATCAACTGGGGCGACGGCAACAGTTCGACAGGCACCGTGACCGGTTCGAACGGAACGTTCACCGTGAGCGGTTCACATTCCTACGCCACGGCCGGCTCCGACACGGTGAGCGTGACGTTGGCCGACAATTCACCGGGCACGGCCACGGCCACCGCCAGCAGTACGGCGCAAGTTGCCAGCTCGCCGCTTTCGGCGACGGCCGTGAACGTGAACGTGACCCAGGGCCTGGCCGCCTCCGGCGTGGTCGTGGCCACGTTCACCGATGGCAATACCAGCGACACGGCCTCCGGATTCACCGCCACGATCAATTGGGGCGACGGCAGCACGGCCGACTCGGCGGGCACGGTCACCGGCGCGAACGGCTCGTTCACCGTGACCGGAAACCACACCTACGCCGATCCCGGCCACGACAACTTGACGGTGGCGATCGTCGGCGCCGCCGGACCCTCGGCCACCGTCAACCCGACGGCCGTCATCGGAAGCGGCGACGAGCGCTTCATCGGCGAGCTCTACCGCGACCTGCTTGGACGCGAGGCCGAGTCGGTCGGCTATGCGTACTGGGACAACCTCATGAGCGGGGGCAAAACTCAAGCCCAGGTCATTCAGGGCTTCGAAGAGAGTCCTGAGTTCGAGATTGACATGGGCAACGAGTTGTACGAGCGCTACTTGAAGCGCACCATGGACGCGGCGGCGGTGACCGCCGTCACCAGCGCCTTGACCACCGACAAGGACGACCAAGAGGCCAAAACGATCGTCAGCTCCAATGAGTTCTTTAGCAATAGTGGCGGCACGGCGGACGGTTGGCTGACGGCGCTTTATACCGACGCTTTGAATCGGGCGATCGATGCGTCCGCACTCGCGACGTTCAGCGCGATGAACCTGACCGACCCCACCGTACGCGCGCAGGTGGCGGCCGAGGTCTTCGGAAGCAGTGAGTACCAGACGGATCTGATCAACTCGCCCTCGACCACCGCCCAAACATACAACCAGGGGGTGCCCACCGGCTTCTACCAGGTCTTTTTGCACCGCGCTGCCGACTCGGCCGGCCTGTCCGCCGCCCAGGCCCAGTTCGCGGCCGGACAAACCGACTTGCAGGTGATGGCGACGATCCTCGCTTCCGACGAGTTCTTCACGAACCTATAGCCCAGGCGTAGAACGGAATTCATTCCGTTTCCCGCGTCTAACGGATTAAAATCCGTTCTACGTGCGGAACGAAATCGGTATAACGACGTTCCAGCCCAAGGCTCAAGTTTTTAGCGGCCCAGGCTCTGCCCCAGCCACCGGACCTGCGTGGAATTCACCGACATGCACCGCCCTCCGCGAGAACCGTGGGTTCGGCTGGCGGTGCCGCTGGTTCTGGCGTGGCTCGCCGCCGACATTGGTGTGGCCGAAGACTGGCCCCGCTGGCGAGGTCCTCTCGGTAACGCAGTCTCGTCCGAGTCGCCGCTGCCCCTTGAGTGGAGTAGCCAGCGGCACCTATATTGTATCGGATCGCTTCGTTAAAACGAGGATCAATCGTTGTATGGCGGGTTGCAAACCCGCCCCACGCATTTTTTCGAAAGGAATCCGTCATGTCGCACTGTCCGCTTCGTTTGTGGGCCGCGCTCGTCGCGGCGTCGCTGTTCGCTCCTGCCGTGGCCGCCGCCGCCCCCAAGGGGCTCGACCAAAAGGGCAAACCCCCTTTGAAATCTGCCGGTCCGTTGGCATTCGCCCCAGAGGGCGTGCTCTTGGTGGGCGACCCGCTCGGCGCGGCGGTGTTCGCCATCGATACCAACGAGCCCGAGGGCAAATCGGCGGGCGGGGCCATCAACGTGAAGCAGATCGACCGGAAGATTGCGGCCCTGCTGGGGACCTCGGCCGACCAGATCTTGATCAACGACCTGGCTGTGAACCCGGCCGCTGGTTCGGTATACATGTCGGTCTCGCGCGGCCGCGGGCCCGACGCGGCGCCGGTGATCGTGCGGATGGATCACACCGGCAAGCTCTCCGAATTCGCGCTCGACGATGTGAATTACGCGGAGGCGGCGCTTCCTAACGCGCCCGATCCGGCGGCCAAAGACCGCCGCGGCAACAGCCAGCGGACCGAAACGATCACCGACCTGGCCTACGTCGACGGCCGGGTGATCGTGGCCGGGCTGTCGAACGAGGAATTCGCTTCGAAGCTCCGCTCGCTGCCGTTCCCCTTCGACGAATCCGACGCCGGCACCAGCGTCGAAATTTACCACGGCTCGCACGGCAAGTTCGAGACGCAGTCGCCCGTGCGGACTTTCGTGGCCTATACCATCGATGGCGAACCGAACCTTCTGGCCGCCTACACCTGCACTCCGCTGGTGAAGTTCCCCGTCGCGCAGTTGTCGCCGGGCGCCAAAGTTCAAGGCGTGACGATCGCCGAATTGGGAAACCAGAACCGGCCGCTCGACATGATCATCTACCAGAAGGACGGCGGCGATTTCGTGCTGATGGCCAACGACCGCCGCGGTGTGATGAAGATTCCGACCGGTGATTTCGCCGCTGCCGAAGCGATCGAGACGCGGGTGCCCGACAAGGCCGGGGTCGGCTACGAGACGATCGCCGATTTGAAAGGGGTCGTGCAGTTGGACCGACTGGACGCCGACCATGCCTTGGTGCTGGTGAAGACCGAGGCGGGCGAACTTGCCTGCCAGACCGTGCCATTGCCGTGATGTCGTGGGGCAGGTTTCCAACCTGCCATAGAGATGCGCTTCAGGCGTTCTCCTGTCTTCGTACCGCCACGAAGGAGCTTGCCTCCGTCGAGCGATGATTGAAAGCTAGGGGCAAACAGAGATCGCAACCATTTTGCCGCTGTCTCCCATTCTACGTTCGCTGCCGCCTTCGGCGGCAGCGAACGTAGAATGGGAGAGCGGAAGGCGCGTTCCGCTGGTGCTGCTAGCTTTCAGTCAGCGCTCCACCGGGGCGAGCCCGGCGGTGGCGGGAGACATTGCGCGGGGTACAAATGCGAGATAAACTCTGAGCCGTTCTCATCATCAAAAACCGCCGATTTTGCGCATCCCAGTACCATCCTGCCGGGCGCGGTGTGTGCGCCTCGCATTGGCGGTCGTCCTTGCCGGCTGGGGCTGCCAGCGGCCCGTGGCGACCGAACCATCTCGGCCGGCCGCCCAACCACTTTCCATCGAACTGGTTTTCATCGAACTGGCCGACGCCACGGACGGCGATCGGTGCTTCGACGTCGTCGGGTTGTCGAGCGAACGATCGCAAGCGCTCGTCGGCTGGGCGCCGGACGACGAGCGCTGGCGGGAGTTGCTGCGAGTTGCCGTCGCCGGCCAGGCACCGGACTTGCCCGGCATGCTCGGCACGTATTCGTTGGTCGAAGACCGGCTGCGGTTCACACCGCGCTTCGAGCTGGAGCCCGGATTGCGTTACCGCGCCGAGTTCCACCCGGAGCAAATCGTCCTGGTCGACGCTTCCTCGCCGGAGGAAACGGCGCCCCTCATCCAGGAGTTCACGATCGCGACGGCCGGCGATGCCGCGGCGACCGAGGTCGCGGCGGTATTTCCCAGCGCCACGGACCTGCCCGAGAACCTGCTGAAGTTCTATCTCCATTTCTCGGCGCCAATGTCCCGCGGCGAGGCTTACGAGCACATCCACCTGATGGCCGACGATGGCCAGTCGATCGAGAGGGCGTTTCTGGAATTGGGCGAGGAGTTGTGGGACCCCGCCGGCCGACGGTTGACTTTGTTCTTCGATCCGGGCCGAATCAAGCGCGGGCTGAAGCCGCGTGAAGACCTGGGACCGGTGCTGGAAGCCGGCCGGCGGTTTACTCTTGTCATCGACGCTGCCTGGCGCGACGCGACCGGTCGGCCCTTGGCGGCCGAATTTCACAAACCGTTCGGCGTCGTCCCACCGGACGATGAGTCGCCCGACGCGAAGTCGTGGTTCATCGACGCGCCGACCGCCGGCACCGTCGAGCCTTTGGTGGTGCGGTTTCCCGGTCCGCTCGACCAGGCCTTGCTCCAGCGGGTGCTATCGGTCGCCGACTTCGACGGCGAGATGCTTCAGGGTGAAGTGACGATCGACCTGGAGGAGACGCGATGGCGGTTTCGGCCCAGCCGACCCTGGCGGCAAGGAGCGCACCAACTTCTCGCCGGCGCGGTACTCGAGGATCTCGCCGGAAACAGCCTTGCGCGTCCATTCGAAGTCGACGTCCAGCGCACGGTGACTCAGCAGGTGCCGCAAGAAATGGTGACCATTGCGTTTGAGACCAGGCCGTAGAACGGAATTCATTCCGTTTGTGCATGCTTCCAAGACCCGATCAAGGAAAAAAGGAAAACGGAGTGAATTCCGATCTACTTCCATGAGTCGACCGGCGTTCGTGTCATTCGACGAACACAAAGTCATGCGCATATATCAGCGTAATCTGCCCCATTGGCGGCAAGAGGGCGCGACCTACTTCGTGACTTATCGACTTGCGGATTCCATCCCGGAAAGCGTCCGTCGGCAGTGGGAAGGAGACAAGGCGCTCTGGCTGAAGGCGCGTGGCATCGTCTACGACGGAGTAACAGGGCGCTGGCACGCAGCCTTCGCGAAATTGACTGCGATGGAACAGTTCCAATTTCACCAGCATTTCAACCGCCAGGTGCAAAGTTGCCTCGATCGTGGCCTCGGCGCGTGTCACCTGCGAAACGCGGAGTGTCTCGAAACCGTCCGAGCGAAGATTCTCGGCAATGATGGCACCAGGTACCACGTGGGTGATTTCGTGATAATGCCCAACCACGTTCATCTGCTGGTTACCCCTGTTCCCGGCGAGGAGCTTGAAATGTTTCTGAAGCAAGTGAAAGGAGCATCCGCCGTCGAGTGCAATCGGCATCTTGGGCGCTCGGGTACGTTTTGGCAGGCCGAAAGCTACGACCACATCGTTCGAACTTTGGAACAGCTCCATGCCTACCGGACCTATATCGCTGATAACCCACGCAATGCCGGACTAGTGGTGCCTGCCTCCGCGCGTTACGTCGCCACCTGGATGGACGAGTGGTTCAAGTCGTAGAACGGAATTCATTCCGTTGTTGCCTCCCAAACGCTGACCCGAGGCCAACGGAATGAATTCCGTTCTACATGCCACGTCGCCACCTGGATGGATGAGTGCCGTAGAACGGAATTCATTCCGTTTTTTTGGTGGGAGGCCAAAATCAGGGGAACGGGAAACGGAATGAATTCCGTTCCACTTCCCCTTGAGACTCTCCGACCGCCGGGCTACGATCAATAGCGTACCTTTCCGTGCGAGGATCTCTTAGATGAAGCTGATCATTGCGATCATCCAGCCCAGCCGTTTGGAGGCCGTCAAGAACGCCTTGACCGAGGTAGAGGTCTTTCGCCTGACGGTGATGGACGTGCAGGGTTTCGGCCGGCAGAAGGGGCACACTGAGGTCTATCGCGGCCACGAGTTCTCGGTCAACCTGTTGCGGAAGGTCCAGTTGCAGATCGCGGTCAACGATGAGTTCGTCGAGCCGACGATCGAAGCGATCGTCAAGGGGGGCCGCTCGGGGGCGACGGGCGAAATCGGCGACGGTAAGATCTTCGTCCTGCCCTTGGACGATTGCATCCGCATACGGACCGGTGAACGCGGACACGAGGCGATCTGAGTTGAAACCACGTCTTCACAAGCCGCGCCGGCCCGCGTCCATGGTTGCCGGCGATTCGACGCCCGAGCCCGACCTGAACGCGGCCTTCGAGCGGGTCATGACACTGATGGCCATCCCCGGCACCAGCGGTGATGAAGGCCGGGTGGTCGAGTACCTGCGAAAACAACTGCGCCAGGCCGGCGCGGCGACCGCGGCGGCGCGGATCGACGATGTCCACCTGCGGACCCCACTGGGCGGGAAGGTCGGCAACCTGATTTTCACGTTGCCGGGCACGATCCGCGGCCCGCGGCGGTTGTTGATGGCCCACACCGACACCGTGCCTTTGTGCGTCGGCTCGAAGCCGAAGAGGTCCGGTGAATTCGTGCAATCGGGCGACCCAGCCACCGGACTTGGCGCCGACGATCGTGCCGGCTGCGCCGTCGTTCTCACAGCGGCGCTGGAAATCCTGAGTCGCAAGCTCTCGCACCCGCCCCTGGTCTTCTTTTGGCCCGTCCAGGAAGAGGTGGGACTTTTCGGCGCCCATTTCGCGCGCTTGGCCGCGCTGGGGAAGCCCAAATTGGCTTTTAATTGGGACGGCGGCCCGGCCGATAAGCTGACCATCGGCGCCACCGGCGCGTTTCGTATCGCCATCGAGATCGAAGGGCTGGCCAGCCACGCGGGCGGGGCGCCGGAACACGGCGTGAGCGCGGTCGCCGTCGCCGGCCTGGCGATTGCCGACTTACAGCGGGCGGGCTGGTTGGGCGACGTCCGACGCGGTGACCTCCACGGCACCAGCAACATCGGTGTGATCCAGGGGGGCGCGGCCACCAACGTCGTGACCGATTTCGTCACGCTCAAGGCCGAATGCCGCAGCCATGACCCAGGCTTCCGCCGTGAGATACTTACGGCCATCGAGCAGGCATTCCAGCGAGCGGCCGGGGCGGTGCGGAACGTGTCGGGCGCGACGGGCAAGGTACATATTTCGAGCCGATTGGATTACGAGGCCTTCCGGCTCGACGACGGCACGCCGTGCGTACTGGCCGCCGAGGCCGCCGTCCGCGCCGTCGGTGGCGAGCCGTTGCGGGCCATTACCAACGGCGGACTCGATGCCAATTGGCTCTCGGCGCGCGGTATTCCCACCGTCACGCTCGGCTGCGGCCAGCGCAACGTCCACACGGTCAACGAGCAACTCGACCTCGCCGCGTTCAGGCAGGCATGCCGAATCGCCCTACGGCTGGCGACGGGTACGGAGGGGGCCCATTGCCAGCCGCGAAGCGGCGACCGAGCATTTCGCCACCAGCAACCAAAAGATGTGTAGAACAACCGGGGCGTAAGCCCCAGGAACGGGAGCGTTTCCCCGTCGTGGGGCCCCGAAGGAGCGGCACCGAAACGTGAGACGTTGGTCTTCAGTTGTTCGGGGCCGCGACTATCGAGAACGGGAATCGCATCGTGGCGAGTCAGGAACCTCTTAGCCCGGAAGCCGTCGAGCTCCTTGAAGCCTGGCCGTTCTTCGACAACGCCGTCGTCCGGCACGGCTTTGCGACCTACATGCGCGACTACGAGGTACACGTCATCGCCGGTGCCGCGGCGCCGGACGGCACGCGATCCTACCAGGAAGGGCGATACCGGTTTGTCTTCACTCACTGCGTGGTGGCGCGCGCCGAGTCGGCACTCAGCGATGACACGTGGCGCGGTTCCTGGGGGGATGTCTTCTGCGATTACGCGGCCTGGGAACAGGCAGGGTGCCCGGTCGGATACGTGTTCGGCGTCAATGCGATGGAGGCGTATCCGGGCGCCAAGTTCTGCGCTGACTCTCCGCTCGCCGCAGGGTGGACGCGGCGGCTTGGTCGACCGATGCATGAAGTGACGATTGAAACCAACGGACATCGCCTCCAGCTTGTCTTTCACTCGCTTCGCATCCACAAAGTGGCGCAGGGCGATCCGGCGACGAACTCGCTTTCGCCGATCGAACCGATTGATCTCTTGGCGCCACCAAGCTAGTTAACTCCTTGGCGATTGCCCTGCTTGAACCACTGGATAGGTGTTAGGTCATGGACCTTGACGACGAAGTTTGCCTCTGTTTCCACGTCAGCAAACGGAAGCTGCTCAACTTCCTGCGGATCGAGAAACCAAGCCGGTCGGGGCAACTCAGCGAGTGTTTTGGCGCCGGAACCGGATGTGGCTGGTGCCGGACGTACCTCAAGCGGATGTTCGAAGAGGCGGTCGAGGGGAAAGTGACGGAAGCCGAGGAGCCCAGCACGGCCGAATATGCCCGCCGTCGGGCCGGCTACATCCGCTCCGGCGGCGGCACACCCCCGCCGGGCGCCACGCCCATTGACGGTGTGCCGTAACGTGGGGTAGGTTTCCAACCTGCCGTACCTCGGTTGCGAAATTCGTGAGAGTTCCGATCCAAGTCCCCGATCTCGGAATTCTTACGAATTCCGCTACGTGCAGCGCGCGCGGCAGTCCTAAATCCGCACACGCTGCTTAGCCGGCGCTACGCGAAGAAAACCGACTTCGAATCCCCCGATTTGCACCTTCGTCGACGCGAACCGTTAGACAAAGCGGGGCGCGGTTGGAAAGGACGCCGCTACGCGGCTTGCTCACTGGCGAGGGGATGTCGGAGATCGGTTTTCTTTGCTCCGCAAAACCTGCCCCACGTCAGCGCCGCCACTCGAGCCACTTCGCCGCCAGGTTCGCCAACCGCGGCGTGAAGCGGCGGCGGGTGTAGGCGTCGGCGAGCCGCTTGAATGCTTCGACCTGCGTGGGATAACAGTGAATGGTGCGGGCCAGTGCGCCTAGCGACAAGTTGTTGGCCATCACCAGCGAGATCTCGCTGACCATCTCGCCGGCATGGCCGGCGACGATCGTGGCTCCCACGACGCGGCCGCTCCCGCGGCGCGTGTGGACCACGACGAACCCGTCTTCCTCGCCGTCGAGCAACGCCCGGTCGACGTCGGCCAATTCGACGCGATACGTGTCGATCGCCAGCCGGCGGGTTTTGGCGTCGGCGGCCGAAAGCCCGACGTGGGCCACTTCGGGGTCGGTAAACGTCGTGCGGGGAATGACCAGCGAGCTGAACTTCTTGCGGCCGAAAAACAGTGCGTTTTGTACGCAGAGCCGCGCCATCGCGTCGGCGGCATGGGTGAACCGCACGCGCGAGCAGACGTCGCCGGCGGCGAAGATCGCCGTGTTTGAGGTTTGCAGGCGATCGTTCACTTCAACCCCCTGATCCGAATAGCGGACCCCGGCCGCTTCCAGTCCCAGCCCCGCGACGTTGGCGTTCCGCCCCGCTGCGATCAGGATCGCGTCGGCGATCAGCTTTTTGCGCTCCCCTCGGCGCTCGATGAGCAGTCCCTTGGAGTCGCCCATCTTCTCGGCCGCCAGCGTCGTCCAGCCCAAGTGCAGGTGCATTCCTTCGCGTTCGAACTGGTCTTCGACGATCCTTGCCGCGTCGGGCGGTTCCTTGGGCAGTAGCACCTCGCCGCGTCCCACCAGGTGAACTTCGCTACCGAAGCGGCGGAACGCCTGGGCCAGCTCGCAGCCGACCGGGCCGGCGCCGATGACAATCAACCTCCGCGGCAGCTCGCCCAGCGAGAACACGGTTTCGTTGGTCAAATAGCCCGCCTCTACAAGACCGTCGATGGCCGGCACCGCGGGACTGGTCCCCGTGGCGATCACCGCGCGGCGGAACTGAAGCGTCGCACCACCGACCGAGAGCGTGTCGTGGGC
>DATLQY010000438.1:0-8596 GCA_035534975.1 Pirellulales bacterium | reverse complement strand
TACGCCCGGCGCCGAGAGGCACCTTGGCGCTCGACTGGCGCTTGGACCAGCGTAAAGAATGTGAATTGTTCGTCGACAACGAGGAGGTGGCAATCCCAGAAAGCAATCCCGCCGTGATCCCACTAGCGCGGGGCTGGCACCGGGTCGTCGCGCTGCGGCGCGGCGGTTACGACCGGCTCGAATGGGAGTTTACCATCGGCCGGCTCTTTACGCGGGTCGAGCGAAAGGTCGAATGGAAGAATTCCAGTTCGGGACGCGGCGACCCTAAGGAAACGACCATCGAGGCGGATCAAGCCTCGACCGCGACCAGGCCGCCCGCAGAAGTGGTGACCGTAGTCGACAACCTTAAGATGAAAACATCGCTGGCCCGGCGGCTCTTCGAGCAAGCCGCCAGCAATGGCGCCGACGTCGCGCCACTGTTGAAGGAATTGGAAAACTGGTAGCGTGGGCACCAGCGCGCCGCCGACCACGAACGCGCGCTAAGCTCCGCTTAACGATCGTCAGCGAGATGTTCCTTGTTCCCACGCTCTGCGTGGGAACACATCTTCGGTCGCTCGGAGGCCCTACGACCGTGCGTCCCGAGGAGCGGAGAGTGATTTCGATACCGAGCACTGCTCCTAGCCCGTATTGTTCATGGTTCCCCGACGATTTGCGACAGTGTGCCGTAGCCGAATTCGCAAGAATTCGCGCCCTGACTCGCGACAACGACCTGACTTCTTGCGAAGTCGGCTAGGCCCTGGCCCCGAGTCTGTACGTGCGCCGGCTGTCGTGCTATTCTCAATGGACTTCTCCCGACGGGGCGCAACCTTCCTCGTGGTTCGAAAGCGCAAACGTGTTGCTCGTCGCCTGCGCGTGTGGAAAACGCTTCTCAGTGGCCGACGAACGGCGTGGCCATCGCTTCACCTGCCCGAACTGCGGGCAGTCGGTGGTGCTGTCGGGCGAAACGGCCGTCGCCACGGCGTCGATCACTTCGGGAGTTGAGCCAATATGGGCTCCGCGGCTCGCCGCGGCCCAGGCAGCCGACGCGCCTCAGAAGATTGGCAAGTACAAGATCGTGCGGAAGCTTGGCCAAGGAGCGATGGGCGTCATATGGCTGGCGCACGATCCGCACCTGACGCGCGACGTGGCGATCAAGGTTCTCCCGGAGGAGATCGCCCGTGACGCGGAGCGGCTCAAGCGTTTCGTGCGTGAGGCCCGCTCGGCCGCCAGGCTGAACCATCCAAACACCGTCACGATCTATGACATCGGCGCGGAGGAGCGTCAGGCGTACATCGTCATGGAATTGGTCGATGGCGATTCGCTCGAGGACCACCTTCGCCTCCACGGACCGCTCGAGTGGGGCGAAGCGACGCGCGCGATCCGCGACGCCGCAGCGGGCTTGGCCGCGGCACACGAACTTGGCATGGTTCACCGCGATATCAAACCGGCCAACCTGATGCGCACCAGGAAAGGGGTGACGAAGGTCGTCGACTTCGGTTTGGCGCGCACGCGAGAGGACGCGACACAGCTCACACAGGCCGGAATGTTCGTTGGCACACCGGCCTATATGGCCCCCGAGCAGGGGCGTGGCGCCAAGCCCGACGCGCGCGGCGACCTGTACTCGCTGACATGCGCGTTCTACGCGCTCTTGACCGGCCGCGCGCCATTCGACGCACCGACGGTCGCTGGCTTGATTTACCAGCACGTCCACGAGCCGTTTCCCGATCCGCGCACAGCCGTTCGCGGCCTACCGGAGCCGGTGTGCCGAATTCTGGCGATCGGCGCCCAAAAAGACCCGGCCCACCGTTATCAGACGGCGATCGCGATGCAGGCGGACCTCGAGGACGCATTCGCCGATCACACTCTGACCACATCGATCGCGGCCGCACGTTCAACCGGCGCAACGGCTGACAACACCGCGTTCCAGGCGTTACCGCGCGCTGCAGCACGATTTGGCACGTCGTTGGGGCGTGTCCCAGCGACATTTGTTTCGAACGCCTGGGCCGCCTTCGTCGGTTCGGCGCAAAGGCGATCGAGCCGCTCGCCGCGGCTGTGGCTGGCCGGCGGCGCCGGTGTGTTACTCGTGGCAGCGATCATTTTTGCCGTGACGAACGGCACGAAGAGAAACTACAGGTCCATGCGCGACGCTGAAATGCTGATACCGAGCATTGAACCGACGCGAAGCGATTTCCCCGCGCCGCCGACCCCGCCACCGTCCGAGCCTCCTCGTAGAGACACGTCCCTGCCTCAGTACGTGGAGGAGAACGAGTCCTACGCAGGGCCAAATGACGGCGACGCGGCACGTTTGCCGACGGGTTGGAGACCGTCCGTGGTCGTTCTGCCACCGTCAGCGCGCGCGCCACGCTCAGAAATCCGCTGAGCATGCCCGATAAGAGGGTACCCATTCCATCCGCTGACCACCTGACGGCGGCACGACGCGCCGCGAAGGACAAGTTCCAGCAAGATTTGGGAGGCGCCAAGACGCCCGAACAACATTTGATCATCGCGCGGAATAGCCAGCTCGCGGCCCTCGACGAAAAAGCCGACAGCCCCGAACGCTACGCGCTTTTGGACCAGGCCCGCGAGTTGGCCGCGGGGGCGGGCAGTTCGAAGGTCGCCTTCGAGGCCATCGACGGATTGGCGAAATGGTTCGAGATCGAAGAGTTGGAGTTGCGACTGGACACATTGGAGGTCGCGGCCAAGGCGCCGACCAGCCCGACGGGCAAGGCCGCCAAGAAAGAGCAGTTCGAGTCGGCCAAGGACCTGATCGAGACGTGCGTCGCTATCGACCGGTTCCTCGAAGCCTTGCGCGCCACGGCCCTGGCGCAGGCGGCGGCGCGCAATTTGAAGGACCAGGATCCTGGGTTGGTCAAGTAGCTCGCGGAGGAGAAAAAGGACCTCGAAAAGCTCGCCAAGGCGTTCGCGGCGATCAAGGACGATCTGGAGCGATTGAAAGCCGACGCCGGCGACGCCGCGGCGAACCTGGCGGTCGGCAGGTTCTACTGCTTGGCGAAGAAGGATTGGGAACGCGGGCTGCCCCATCTGGTTGCGGGCCATGATGCGACGCTCAAGGATCTGGCCGAGCGCGAGCTCGCCAAGCCCAGCGGCGCCGAAGACGAGAAATCACTGGGCGACGACTGGTGGGAACTGAGCCGCAAGGAAAGAGGACCGGCCAAGGCGGCATTGGCCGGCCGGGCCTGTTATTGGTACAGGCGCTCGCTGACCTTCTTGAGCGGCGTCGAAAAGGAGGCCGTCGAGCAAAAACTGGAGGAGGCCGGCGAAACCGGGCGGACCGACACGACGCAATTCCTCTCCGAGTTGCCTGAAACCAACGTCGTGGTCGAGAATAGATGGTTCGCCAAGGGACGCAACGCGGTCGTCAACAAGGCGATCCAGGTCGGCGGCAAGGAGTCGCCCCATGGGCTGTTCACGCACCCAACGACCAACGGCAAAGCCAGCGTGTCCTACGACCTGGGCAAGAAGGCGAAGCGTTTGAGCCTGGATGTCGCCATCGACGACGGCACCAGCTCCAATGCACGCACGGCGCTGTTATTTCAGGTTTGGGGTGACGAGGTGTTGTTGCAGGTGCTCGGGCCTGTCGCTCTGAAGGGACAAGTCCTCGGCTGCCAGTTGAATGTCGCGAACGTCAAGGTCCTCGAATTGCGAGTCATTTGTGCGGGTAAGAACAACTTCGCCCACGCGGTGTGGCTCGAACCGCGCGTGACGTGGAAATGAGGGGCCGCATAATCACATGGCGATTGAGAATCACGGGTGAACCCGGTTTTCAAACAGGCGCGAGTAACGAGTGATTCGCCACGACGAGCCTGGGCCGGCGCGACCGCATTCGGCTGACGCGCCTTTGGCGGAAGAGTAGGGTCAAATGGGCGCATAGCGGATGATATCCGGTACGCGGTCGAAGTCCGCGTCGTTGCTGGCGAGGTTGGTCAGGCCATTGGCGCGCATGGCGGCGACAATGAGGGCATCGCCGGTGAGCAGTTCGTGTTGCTGGCTCAAGAGGGTCGCAGACTGCAGCAACGCCTGGGTGATGGGGATGACCTGGATGAGTACCAGTGGAATTCGTGCGATGGCTTCTTGATAGACCTGCAACCGGGGGATTTCGTCATGGTGCTTTCGCAATCGAGCGGCAATCCCGGCGCTTGGCCACGAGAAAAGTTGGACTGCTTCAAGGGTCATTAGTCGGTGGGCGACATCGGCGAGCGCGTGCGTCGAGATGAAGCCCTCGAGCTGCCGTTGCTCCACCCGCTTCACAAGTTGCGTGCATGCGGCGCCAAATCTCGGTTCGTTGGTGAAGTGGTAAATGAGCGAGTTGGCATCCAAAAAGACTCCAACGCCGGGTGGGATGTGCGCGAACGTCATGGCGATTCCAAAATGGAATACTCATCGTCTTCCGCGATGCGTCGGAGCAACTCCGAATCACCAGTCCACTTGAGCATCCCGGCAGTGCGTTCCGCCCAACAGATCGTTGGTTCGATAGTGACCTTCACCTGCTCATGCTCCTTTAACGGCAGCGGCTGCGCCGGCTTGAGCACGCCGTTTTCATACGTGGCTTCCACGACCAAAGGCGTCATGAGATTCTTCTCCCGAACAAGGCTTTGGTGACAACACTCTGATCTAATTGTATCATACTCTGGCAAATCGCGGGGTATTTAGAATCTAGATTGCTCGTACGAGCGCCTCGCGCATCTCCGCCGCGCTTTCGTATCGGGCGGCAATTTCGACGAGCAACGCGCGATCGATCACATCGGCGATGCCTGATGGTATGTGGGCGACGCGACGCCGGATCGGCACCGGCTCCTCGTGCAGGACGACGTCCATCGGATCGCGCTCGTGCGAAAACTCCAAGGGAAGCCGCCCCGCGAGCAGATAGTAGAACGTGGCGGCGATGCTCCACAGGTCGCTCGTCGGACGGGTGTACTTGAACTCCGTCAATTGTTCACGCGGCATGAACTGGAACGTGCCCGCATAGCCTCCAGTGGCGGTCATGCCCGACAGCCCGGCTCGTTCGAAGTTTTTGGCGAGTCCGAAGTCGGCCAGCTTAGCCACCTGCACTCCAGACGACGCCATCAATAACACGTTCGAGGGTTTCAGGTCGCGGTGGACGACCTGCCTGCCGTGAGCGTGTTCCAGCGCCCCCAGGCACTGGGCCATGAGCGGGACCGCGAGTTGCGGCGATAGCATTTTCCCTTGCCGGCGCACCCAGTCCGCCAGGCTCCCGCCTTCGCAGAGTTCCATGGCAAAATAGAATGTCGCCCCTTCGGCACCACTGTCCAACGACGAAACGATATGCGGATGGCGAAGTTCCTCGGCAATTGCAATCTCGCGTAGAAACCTTTCCCGCGCGCGTTCATCGACGGCGATCTTGGCAAGCATAACCTTGATCGCCACGGCTCGCCCATCGCTCTTGCGAATGGCCCGGTAGACGGCCCCGAAACCCCCTTTTCCCAACTGCTCGCCGATCTCGTATCCGCCGACGTTCGGCGCCACGGGCCCCGAGTGCTTTCCCGCGGTCTGCTGCAAGAGCAGCTTCAAGCCGGCGGGCACAGCCAACAGATCGGTCCTGCATTCCTCACAGATGTATGCGCCGCGACGGCGGGCTCCCGCTTCGGCCGTGACGTCTTTGCCGCAGTGGTCGCAGCGCGCGACCTCGACCTGGGTTGCCGGGCGGTCGTCGGTCGAAAGCTCGCCTCGGCAGCGGTGGCATACAAATTCGCCTGGGCGCCGTTGGGTCGCCGCGGTATCGGACAAGGGGATCTCCGCGGAACAACGGCCACAGACCGACGGCAACTCGACCCTCACCTGGATCGTCGTGTTCCCCACGGTAATCCGGTCACCGTGCTTGAGATCGATCTGAGGGAAAGGACGTCCCAGGGCGTCGGCGGGAAGCTCATCTGGAGCGCGACCGCCATATCTGACACCGTTGACGTGCGTTCCGTTCAAACTACCAAGGTCGCGAAGACGGATGTCGGGCGGATTGACCTCGACGATGAAATGGTGCCGCGAAACCAGGTGGTCCTTGGGTAGCCGTGCTTGGCAATCGCTGTGCCGACCGAAGAAGAACGTATCGTGTGACTCGAAGGCGAACGACTTGCCTTGGATCGCCCCCGAGACAACTTCAAGAATCACCTTCGCGGGCACGGCGACGGCTCCCGTGGAGTCCCAGATATAATTCGAGGGTCTGGTTCGGCACTAACCCGCGGCACGAGCACGGCCGCTAACGCATAGGCTGCTCGACGTACAAAACGGGTTACGCGATGGGCGAATCTGCGTTCTAGCCTCCCTGCGCGCCGTTGTCCATCGTACAGACTATCCAGAAGCTGTGTGAGAGCCATGGTACGCCCCTGTGGGACTGCAGTTCAAGGCCGTCCGTAGCGGTCTGAAAATGTCGTCCCAAGGGGAGTGTTTGGGTTCGCTCCTCCTCGTGGCAGCCGTCGGGAACCTGTATCCCATGTCAGGTGGCCCCAACCGAATATGCCGCCGGGCGCGGTCGTGGGACGATTCGACGATTCGTGCGCAGCGGCCTGAAACCTGTACATCCCGTGATGGTCATGGTACTCTGAAACGGCTTTTCACGAACTGGTCCCGAGTCAACTCTTCTTTGGAGGGGGGTCGGCATGTTGCAGGTCGTCTGCACGTGCGGTAAACGGTTTTCGGCGGGCGACGAGCACCGTGGCAAGCGTTCGACCTGCCCGCACTGCGGCCAATCACTGGTGCTGTCAGGCGGGACCGCCGTCGCCACGGCGTCGATCGCATCGGAAGCCGAGCAAACACTGGCGCCACGTCTCGCCCCGGTCCAGGAATCGCTCCCTGCTGACGCACCTCAGAAGATCGGCAAGTACAAAATCGTACGCAAACTTGGCCAAGGCGCGATGGGTGTCGTATGGCTGGCGCACGATCCACTCCTGATGCGCGACGTGGCGATCAAGGTGTTGCCCGAGGAGATCGCCGGGGACCAAGAGCGGCTCAAGCGATTCGTGCGTGAGGCCCGATCGGCCGCGAGGCTGAACCACCCGCACACGGTTACGATCTACGACATCGGGGCGGAGGATCGTCAGGCGTACATCGTCATGGAGTTGGTCGATGGCGGTTCGCTCGATGACAGCCTTCGCTTGTATGGGCCGCTCGACTGGCGCGCGGCGACGCGCGCCGTCCGTGACGTCGCAGCGGGTCTGGCCGCAGCACACGAGTTGGGGCTCGTCCATCGCGACATCAAGCCCGCCAATCTGATGCGTACCAAGAAGGGGGTAACGAAGATCGCCGATTTCGGCCTGGTGAGCTCGCAAGACGACGCGCAGCTCACCCAGTCCGGAATGTTCGTCGGCACACCGGCCTACATGGCCCCCGAACAGGCGCGTGGCGCCCAGCCCGACGCGCGGGGTGACCTATATTCGTTGACATGCACGTTCTACGCGCTTTTGGTCGGCCGCGCGCCGTTCGACGCGCCGACCGCGCCCGGCCTGATGTACCAGCACGTCCACGAGCCATTTCCCGACCCTCGCACGACGGTGGGCGGCCTGCCGGAGCCCGTTTGCCGAATTCTGGCGCGCGGCGCGCAAAAGGACCCGGCCCAGCGCTACCAGAAGGCGACAGCGATGCACGCCGATCTCGAAGCTGCGCTCGCCGGTGATAGTCCGGCCGCACCGATCGTGATCGTACGATCCACCGGCTCGATCGCCGCCAACCCTGCCTTCCAGTCGGCCTTGCCCCCGGCGAGACGAGTTGGCGCATCCCTCGGGAGTGCCTTAGGGCGATTGGCTTCGACCGACAGGATCGCCGCGATTGGTCGGGAGCGCAGGCGATCGAGCCGCCCGCCGTGGCTGTGGCTGGCCGGCGGTGCCGGTCTGCTACTTCTGGCGGCGATCATCTTTGTCGAGACGAACGGCAGGAAGACGAATGACGGCACCGCGCGCGACGCCGAAACCGTGGTATCGCGCGTTGAGAGGATACGAGACAAGTCCTCCTCGCCTTCAACACCGCCGCAGTCGGCGGATCCCGGCGAAGCCACGTCCCTGCCTCATGAGGTTGAGGAGACCGAAGAATCGCTCGACCGCGAAAGCATATCTCGTTTGAGCAACAAACCTTGGCCACCCAAGGGCGATCCAGATGAGGCTGAGCAACCCGATCCGACGAAAACCGACCCTAGGTCAGTCAAGAAGCCCGCGAAATCCAAACGACCTCGACTCGTTCCGAAGGACGCGATCCTCAACAACGGCCACTGGTACTGGTTCTCGGCGAACAAAGTAACGCCCGAACAAGCCCAGCTACACGCATTCAACTTGAATGGGCGTCTCGTGACGATCACTTCGGCCGACGAAAATACCTTCGTCGCCGAGCACGTCAAAGGACCCATGTTGCTCGGAATGTTGAAGGTCAAGGGCGTTTGGATGAACTCCGCCGGGTTTGTCCAGGGGTATTTCAATTGGGACCGAGGACAACCGTCTTCAGCACAGAATGAGATTTACGCCGCAATCCATTTCAATGGCGTCTGGCACGACTTCCTACGGGACACGCTCCTTTACTGCATCGAGTGGGGCAACGAGTAGCATCCCTCACCGCTTCACCGCCCCGAACGCGGCGTAGTAGGAATTCACGGTCAACG
>DATLQY010000437.1:0-7110 GCA_035534975.1 Pirellulales bacterium | reverse complement strand
CCGCTCGCACGGAGCGACTTGCACTCCTTGGTGCAGCCTCCGGTGAACGCCTTGGGGAACCAGGCGACCACGATCGCTTGCTTGTCCTTGAAGTCGGCCAGGCTGTAGGTCTTGCCGTCGGAACCGACGAGCGAAAAGTCCGGCGCGTCGTCGCCGGCCGCCAGCTCCGCCGACCGAGCAGGGGAGGCTGAAGCTACGAAAAAGCTGACGAACGCGATCAAACTCAAAAGCGCTTTCATGGAACACTCCTCCGGGTGGTTGGCGTGGGTGGATCAAACGGCGGGTAGCGATAGGTGATACGGTAACATGAGGAAGTCAAGCGGGCAAGGAACCGGCTCAATACGCGATGGCGTAGCCGTCGCGGCGAGGGTCGGCGCCGGCCAGACGGGCGCCGCTGGCGGGGTCGATCATTACCGACTGCCCGCCGCCGACCAAGGGCGAATAGTCGCCGATCAATTCAATCGAGTGCCCCCGCGCGGCAAGCTCGCCGCGCACCGCCGGGCTGACGCGGTCTTCGACCAATAGCCGCGTGTTCTCCAGCAACCGAAACCGCGGCGCCTCGATCGCGGTCTGAACGTCGGCGCCGAACTCGACCACGTTCAACAACATTTGCAAGGTCGTGTGCAAAATGCCGTAGCTGCCCGGCGTGGCCATCGAAAACCAGAACCGCCCGCCGCTGAGCACGTGCAGCGGCGCCATGCAACAGCTCCAGCGCTTGCCGGGCGCGACCAGGTTCGGCGTCGGGCAGTCGGGGTCGATCTCGAACCAGAACATGAAGTTGTTGAGGGCGATCCCCGTGCCCGGCACGAAAATGCCAGAGCCAAAACCGTCGCCCAGCGACTGCGTGATGCTGGCCACGTTGCCCTCGCGGTCGACGGCCGCCAGGTGCGTCGTCAGGCCTTCGAGCTCGCCAGGCATGACACAAACGGCGGCCGCATCCTTGCGCCAGCGCTCGCCGCCGCTCAACGACGCGCGGCGATGGTCGACCAGCGCGCGGCGTCGGGCGGCAAATTCGTCCGAAAGCAACCGCTCCAAAGGCACAGGCTGGAACTTGGGGTCGCCCGCCCAGCGAATGCGGTCGGCCGTAGCCAACTTGACGGCCTCGCTCACCACGTGAATGTAGTCGGCCGTATTGTGCCCCAGCGCCGCCAGGTCGATGCCTTCGAGGACCTTCAACGTCTCGAGCATCTGGAACCCTTCGCAATTCGGCGGGCAGGTGCGGACTTCGTAACCTCGATAGCCGACCGAGATCGGAGTGGTCCACTCGGGCTGGTAGCCGGCCAGGTCGCCCGTGGCGAGCAGTCCGTCCTGGCTTGCGAGGTAGTGGTAGATTTTTCGCCCCAAGGCTCCGCGGTAGAAGACTTCCGCCCCGCCGTCGGCGATGTCGCGAAGCGAGCGGGCCAGGTCGGGCTGACGCAGAACCTCGCCGACGCGGTGGGGCGGCGAGCCAAAGATCGCGCGGCCTACCTCGTTCGCCCGCTGCGTGTACCCATCGAGCGCCTTGACGTTGAACGGGTGCAACGGAAAGCCGCGCTCGGCCAGCTCGATCGCCGGAGCAAAGGCCCGCTGCGCGCCGACGCGGCCGTGCCGCGCGAGCGCCTCGAGCCAGCCCGCCACGTTGCCGGGCACCAACGATGAGCGTGGCCCGCGAGCCTGGGTCTCGGGTGTGAACTCCTCTGGAGTCGCCGCCGCGGGCGCGCAGCCGCTGAAGTTCAGCACGGCCGAGCGTTCCTTCACCCCGGGGCCGTCGGCAAGGTGCAGCAACAAGAAGCCCACGCCTCCGGGCCCGCTCATATACGGCTCGACGACGCCCAGGGCCACGGCCATGGCCACCACGGCGTCGATCGCGTTTCCACCCTCCTGCAACATCCGCAAACCGGCTTGCGTGGCCAGCGGATGCGCCGAGGCCACCGCGCCGTGCATGCCCGCCACCACCGGCCGCGATGAACGCCAGGTATTGGTCATTGGTCCGTTGTCATTGGTCATTGGTCAGTGGTCCGTTGTCATCTGTAGCTGCCAACTTGAGACTCCATCGGGCAAGCCGATGGCATCTTTTCAAGCAGCTCGAATGTCTCATTCTTGGCCGGGTACAGTATAAATAAAGCGGACGGAACAGCGAACAGGTTACGGGAATCGATAACACGGAGTCGAAAACATGGCACGATGGCTTCACCCCGCGGCGCTGGCTGTCATCCTGTGGAGCACGCTGCCCTGGGTCACGGCCCACGCCGCGGACGACGCCGGCGACTGGCCAATGTACAACCGCGATGTGGTCGGTACGCGCCACAACCCGGCCGAGACGGCCATCAAGGCGTCGAATGCCGCTCGGCTTGAAGAGAAATGGCGATATCCCGCCATGGGATCACACGAGCGGATTGGGGTCGTCCATGCCACACCCATCGTGGTCGAGGGCTGCGCTTACTTTGGCACGGCAACCGACCCGGCGTTCTACAAACTCTCGCCCGATGGAAAGCTAAACTGGTCGTACCGTCGGGAGGTTCGCGAGACGGGGCCGACTGGCCAGGCAAGCGAGCCCATTGACGAGACACGGCCCAACGGCCGTTTCCAGCAATCGGCCGAGGGCATCTTGGGCTCCGCGCTGGTCACCGGCGACAGCGTCTTCTTCGGCGACCTGGGCGGCTGGTTCTACGCCCTCGACCGGGCCACCGGCTCGGAGCGTTGGAAACTGAACGCGCGGGCCAAGGAATTCCCCGGCGTCCACTCCCTGAATGCCTTCTTCGCTTCGCCGATCCTGGCCGATGGCAAACTGATCGTCGCCGGCGGCACGCTCGAGCAAATCGTCGCCGCCTTCCCGTTTTATCGGGCCGGCACCGGCCGGGGTTTTGTGATGGCCTTGGACCCGGCCAGCGGCAAGATCGCGTGGAAGTACGACGTCGGCCCCAAACCGCAGCCACTCGACCCACCGATCACGATCAAGGACAGTTGGGGCGACCACGTCTTTCACTTCGGTCCGGCGACCAGCTCCGTCTGGAGCACTCCCTCGTACGATGCCCAGTCGGGCACGATCTTCTTCGGCACCGATGTCAACACCGCGCCGCGTCGACCGACCGACGACGACCCACGGTTCGAGACTCGCGAATCGTGCGCGGTCATCGCGATCGACGTCCGCGACGGCGCCGTACGTTGGGTCACGCAAATCAGCCCCGGCGACGTCTGGACCAACGCCATGCGTTCCTACGACCCGAAGGAGGGTCGCTACAAGGACCAGTCGATCGGCGATACGCCCAAGGTCTACACGATTGCGGTCTCGGGGACGCCAACCAAGGTGATCGGCGTGGGATGCAAGAATGGCGGATTCTATGTCCTACGAGCCGACGACGGACAGATCGTGGATCACACACCCATTTACACCGGCCCGCCGGCGTACCCGCTCACACCTGAACCAGACCGGCGGATGCTGGCCCTGCCCAGCGCGATCGGGGGGTTGCAGACGGGCTGCGCGACCGACGGCCGGACGATTTTCACCAACGGCATCGACGCGCTGCGGCTCGCTTCGCAGGAGGCTCGTTCCGCCAGCGGTGTGCCTCCGACGGGCGGGCGCGTGGTGGCCCTCAGCCTCGACGTGCAAACCGAGCGTTGGCGGCACGAGCGGCCGCAAGTCGCTTCGATCGGCGGGCCGCCGCCCAAACCGGTCTATACCAACGTCGGCGACCCGGTGGCCTCGGGAATTGCCGTCGCCAATGGCGTGGTGTTTTTCACGACCGTCGCGAGCGGGAAGCTGGTCGCGCTCGATGCGGCCACCGGCGAAGTGCTCAAGGAGATCGACGTTGGCCCAGTATGGTCGGGACCCTCGGTGTCGCGCGGCCGCGTTTACGTCGGCACCGGAAATACGCTCTTCAATCCGTTTGACTTCGAGGCCTTTTTCCCCAAGAAGTACACGGGCGTCGTGGTTGCCTTTGGTCTGCCGGACTAATCGGGCCACGCGAAGCGAGGAAAACCGATTCTCCGATATCCCCCCGGCAGTGAGCACGCCGCGTAGCGTGAGGAACCGGCCCGACGTCGCGCAGGACTGGAGCGAAGAAGACATCGCTCGGCGTTGGTGGCCGAGGTGCCCAAACTTTGTGATGACATCTTGAAGGATTCTGGCTTCTTCAGCCGGCGTTGATTCTTCCACGATACGGTCCATTGGAATGTGAGTCGGAAACCACTTACGGCATCACGGGCCGTGTGCCGGGTCAATATATATAGAGTGTAACGCAGTTGATATGGTCCCGATATTCTGAGGTCTATGCAAGTAGTGGACGCGCCTAGCGGTCCCATCCGTCGCGGCACGCCAGCAGCCTCGCCTTCCCACAAATGAAGTGCGATTACTTGGCTACTAGGCTGGCCGAGGTGGCAAAGCGGTTCGCGCAGTGGCGGCGAACGCGTGCCTCCAGGACTCGGATCCCAGAGCGGCTCTGGGACTCGGCGCTGGAGCTGGCACTTCAGCATGGGCCCAGCCGGACCGCGACGACACTCAGGTTGGGTTACTACTAGCTCAAGAAGCGAGTCGCAGAGAAAAGGTCTGCCGTGTGGTGACGACGTAACTAGCAGTGCGATCGCGGCATGCGTTCCACCCGGAGGGTGGGAAAAATCTACGAAAAAGTTCTCCGCAATCGGCACTCTTCGATTCGGGACGTCGTGCGAGCCGCGAATTCGCGCTTGGTAAATGGTTTCTAAGTCGCATGGCTTCAACGATTTGCAAAATTGGCCGCAGTCCAGGATTACGCGACGATCCGCGGGTGTTGGTCGCTTGCATGGCCAAGCCAAACAGGGTGTAGAAAGAAGGATGAAGGATGAGGGGACAGGGGGGAAGAGGAGACAGGGAGACACGGTGACAACGCTAAAGGCGGATTTCGCCGGGAGCTCAACGAGGGGACGCGGAGAGACGGAGGAAAGCCATGCGGACAGATGCGGACAGTTGTGGGGAGGCAACTGTCCACAGGCTGATCTGACACAAGTTGATGTGGTATCATCATTTGTGACGGAAGCACATCCCTCATGTCAGGCTGGAAAGCCTAACCGACCGCGCCTCCGGCGTCGTCCCCGCCCCGATGAGGGGGTCTTGTAAGCAAGGGGCGGTTGTTTTGCGGTTGGCGGTCGGGTAAGTTGAGAGATGGTGAGCGTGTGCCGCGATTCGACCCGCCACGCGCACAACGAACAGCCGCCGCCGTTTGCTCGCCGCCCCGCCTGTTTTACCTTTGCCATAGAACCCGCCGGTCAACTTCTATCCTCCCAGGAGCTCCCATGAGTGTCAGCGAGTCCCCGGCCGCGACTGTTTCGCCTGCCAAGCTCAAGAGTACCCGTGAGCAGTTGGATGCCCATGCTTGCGAGACCGTGCAGTGGCATTTTCATCCCTCGACCGGGTGCCCGTTTTGGCTGGAATACGCGTCGAAACTCAAGTTCAATCCGCTCAAGGAGATCAAGGGGTACGATGACCTGAAGAAATTCGAGCCGTTTCAGGACGAGTGGCTCCGCGGCGGGCCGGTACGGCGCTGGGTGCCCAAGGGGTTCGCGGACAAGCCTGTTTACGTTTTCGAGACCGGCGGCACGACCGGCGTGCCGAAAAGCCGGGTTGCGATCGACGACTTTCGCACCGATTACTCGCTGTTCAGCAAGACGCTTCCGGACGAGTACTTTCCGCCCGGCTCGAACTGGCTGATGCTTGGCCCTTCGGGGCCGCGACGGCTGCGACTGGCCGTCGAGCACCTGGCGCAGTTCCGCGGCGGGATATGTTTTTGCATCGACCTCGACCCCCGCTGGGTCATCAAACTGATCAAGAAGGGGTGGATGGAGCACCTCGAAGCGTACAAACAGCACTGCATCGACCAGGCGATCACGATCCTGGGCGCCGGGCACGACATCCGCTGCATGTTCACGACCCCCAAACTGCTCGAAGCCCTGGCCTTGGAGTTGGAGAAGCGCGGATCGAGCATCCGGCAGTCAGGGATCACGGGCATTTTTTCGGGCGGCACCGAGTTTACGCCGCAATGGACCCGCTTCGCCAGCGAGGAGTTCCTGGACGGCGTCTACATGACCCCCACGTACGGCAACACGCTGATGGGCCTGGCTTGCTCGAAACCGGTCACCGCCGCCGATGGGTACAAGATCAGCTATTACGCCCCTCAGCCGCGGGCGACGATCGAAGTGGTCGATTTCAACGACGCCAACCAGGTCGTCCCCTACGGCGGCACCGGACGCGTGAAGCTGACCACGATGACCAAGGAGTTTTTCGTGCCCGGCTTTCTGGAACGTGACGAAGGCGAACGCGAAGCGCCCTTCGAAGCCTACCCCTGGGACGGAATCAGCGGCGTGCGGCCGTTCCATGAACTGGCCGAAGCGACCACCGTCGGAGTGTATTGACGGCAGGAGTCATTTGTCATTGGTCATTTGTCATTGGTTTCGAGTCCTGTGACTGTCCAAGATATGACAAACAACGAATGACAAATGACGAATGACTAACCAACTGGAGATCAACGCGTGCTGAACATCGCCGCCCTGCGCTGGGGCAAGCCCTACGAGTCGCTCGAAACCGACACGGTAACGCACTTCATCACCGGCGAGCCGATGGCAAAAGTCAGCCAGGCGAATGCCGGACTCTTGCAACGCGACATGCGCAACGCCCAACGAGCCCGCGACGCGCTGCGCGACATCTCCTGCCACGACCTGATCGAGCGGATCAAGAAGGCCGCCGATTTGTACCTCAACGGCACCCTGCCGATCGGCGACGGCATGCAATCGCCCGCCGATTTTGCCCGTATGCAGTCGGCGTCGACCGGTTTGCCCGAGCACATGTGCGCCGGCAACATGCAGAAAAACTACTTCGTGCTCACGCACATGGACCAGATGCTCGACGCGCTGACGCGCGGGCTCGATTTGTCGATCCTCAGCCGCGGTTACGGCATGGAAAACCGGGGAGTGGTGGTGAGCTACCAGGCCCAATCGCCGGTCGTCGGGCTGGTGCTGCCTTCGAACTCACCGGGGGTCCACACGCTCTGGCTGCCGGTGATCCCGATGCAGATCGGCCTGGTGCTCAAGCCCGGCCCGCAGGAGCCGTGGACCCCTTACCGTATGACGGCGGCCTTCTACGAGGCCGGTATCCCGCGCGAG
>DATLQY010000436.1:0-2671 GCA_035534975.1 Pirellulales bacterium | reverse complement strand
AAACGCCCGTCGGGCAAGGTCCCGTGACTTTGACCTGAAATGACCGGCTGGCGGCCTGCGATTGGGGGACAATCTCGCTGATCATCCCCGTACATCGCTTCTTGAGCCCTTCGATCTCCACTTCGATCATCTGGCCCACGTCGAGTCGATGGGCCAGCGATTCCCGCACATTGGCGACGAGTTGCATTCGCTTGGGATCGAATAACGTGACAAGCATCTGTCCGGGCGTCACCAGATCGCCGACGTCAACCTTCTTGTCGATCACGGTGCCGTCCATGGGTGAGCGAACGGTGGCCCAGTCCAGTGTCGACTGTACCTCGTTGACGATTTCCTTGCCGCGGCGAAGTTCCGCCGCCGTTGATCGCACCGCGGTCGCCGCTCTCTCATAATCCTGGCGGCTGGCCGCATTGGACTTCAGCAATGATCCATAACGCTTCTCGTCGCTCATCGCCTGGGCGTGGGCCGCCTCGGCGGACGTCATCGCCGCTTGGGCCTGCTCAAGCTTGGCTTGCAGGTCGGCGTCGTCCAAACGTACAAGCACGTCACCCGCCCGAACGTGCTGGCCGGCCTTGAGCTCGACTCCAACGACGCGGGCCAGAAGCTTGGAGCCGACGGTGGTCTCATGCACCGCGCGAATCGAGCCGACCGCCGTTTCAACGAGCGGCAGGCGAAGCCAGCGCGCCTCGACCGTACGACCGGCGAATTGGGTTTCGGGCGCCGGTTCGGACGCGGGCCGCGCCGGCACCTTCGGCGCGAACTTGCCCGCCAACCAGAAGAGGAGCAGGGACACGCCGCCGGCGAACGCCAGGAGCACGACGAGCCGGCCACCAAGTCTCACCCACCGGCCCAGAGCTTCGCTGTGGAGCATTGTCACCTTCTGACATATTTCTGGGGAGCTTCCTGGAATTGCCCCAGGTTTTCCTTCGACAAGAAATAGTAGACCCTTCCCTCGTACTCGCCTCTCGGCGTCGCCGCCTCGACGTTGAACCGCGTGCGGCATACCGGGTCAGTCACGCGAGTGTGCTGCTGGTATTGGTCGATGAACTCGATTCTGAGGTACGTTTCGACGAACGCGACGATCTTTTCGTCAACCCAGGACGCGACACGATCGGCTTGGATGTCGTCGAGCGCACATATGAGCTGATCGTGCGGCTGGAATTTCAGAAACACCGGCAAGATTTCCAAATCGTAGTTGACGATCGCGTTTTCGACGGCATCGTCGTGCGCGCAACCGATCGCGAAAGAAACAGTCGCTGGAAAACGAGCGCTGTGCTGAAAGCGGCAGATGCACCTGGTGGCGGAGGCGGGCTGAGAACCGTCGACCGTGGCGTTGTCGAAATAACTCGCCAGCTTCTCCATCCGCGGCTGGATCACGTCGCGCACGAGTTTCTCGGCGACTTCGTCGTAGCGCGCCTGCCGGGCGCGCATGCGACGGCATTGTTCTTCGTCGCGGCGGCGCCCTTCGGCAAGCCGCCGCTGCGCATCCGCCAATCGCGACTCGATTTGCTCCGCGAGTGTCTGTGTGTTCGACATCGACCCTTCATCGAGTTACTGTGTCCCGCACATTGTAAGATCTCCCGATCCGTTGCGCTCACTCATCGCGTTGCATCTTCCGTGCCGTTGGGCGGCTACCGAACGGCCGAACCGAAACACCCGATCGCGAGTTGGCCGATGAACTACCGTTGAGCGTTTCAGCACACTGCGTGCTGATCCGCACGTTTCCTATTTTGAAGAATCGTCGTGGGGATCCTTCGGTGCAACTAATTCCTCGGACCGATTCGGTTTCGTATCGCCCGGCTTGGGAATGACTGATTCCCCTTCCTCTTGGGCCTCCACCAACGGTTCGCGCGTAGCTGGCAACCCTTCGCGCACCCCATTGGTGCTTCGACAAGCGAAGTATTGCCAGCCGCCGCCGAGCGCGCGGTAAACCGCGATCAGGTTGGTCGCAATATTCCCTTGGACCTGGGCCACCTGGTCTTGCTGGGTGGCCAGCAGCGATTGCGTATTGTACACGCGGTTGAAGTCGGCGATACCGCCTTTGTACTGGGCGACGACCAACTCGACGGACCGTTGGGTGGCACGAGCGCTTTCCGCGAGCTCCTTGGCTTGCTCCTGCGATTGCAGGAACGCGACCAACGCGTCTTCCACCTCGCGGTCGGCCTTAAGCACGGTTTGCTGGTAATCCAGGACCTTGCCGCGGAGTTTCGCCTCCTGCCCGCGAATGTTGTTGCGGAGCCGGCCGTAGTTCAGGATGTTCCACTGGAAGGTGGGGATGATGAAGCTGGTGAAGCTCTTGCTGGCGAACAGGTCCTTCAGGTCGTCGGCCGCGTAGCCGAGATAGCCGTTGAGAGCGAACCGCGGGTAGAGGTCGGCGGTGGCCACGCCAATCTGGGCGCTTTGGGCGGCAACTGCGCGCTCGGCCCGGCGAATATCGGGGCGGCGGCGCAAGAGGTCGGCCGGAATCCCAACGGCGACTTGGGGCGAGGCTACCGGGATCGGTTGGCGTTTGAGCAGCCCGGCTAGTTCGTGCGGTGGAACGCCGAGCAGGACGCAAAGCCGGTTGCTCGCTTGGCGCAGTCCAGCTTTCAGGGGGGGAATCGCAGACCGCGTCTGCGACAGGCTCGACCTGGCTTGTTGTACATCGAGCTCCGACGTCGTGCCATCGTGGAAC
>DATLQY010000435.1:0-7505 GCA_035534975.1 Pirellulales bacterium | reverse complement strand
CTTCGCCGAATTCCGAGCCGCCGTCGAAGAAACGATCGACCAACTGCCGACAACTCATGCCGAAAGCCTGGCCAGCCTTATGACGCTGAATTTCCAGCGATTTGAAAATGTCTCATTGATGGCCGCGTGAAGTATATACTACCATCAAGGCCATGAAGTTCTCGCAGTTTCGGCCGTACTGCGGCGGGCCGATTGAAATCGGGGTCATCTCCAGCGACCGCAAGTTCCGCTGGGTAACGCACAAGGAGTTCGACATCGCCCCCCAGGAGACTTGGCCGTGATCTTCAATCAGGCTGAAATCTTGAAAGAGGCAGCCAGCAAGGTTCCCGTGTCGGATGAGGTCCGCGCGGCGTTCGAATTCTTCGAAAGTACCGGCGTCTATCGGACTGAGGATCTCAGGCGATTGCTCGGTGATCCCAGGGAAACAGTGCAGGCCGGGCCGGGCCTGTTGCCTCCCTGGGCAAAACCCAAGAACAAGCCGTAAGGTTCGATCCGCTCTCGCGATTGAAACACACATGCCGACCGTTTGCGAGAAGATCAACGCGCTGGAAAGCCACGTACTCACTAGGCAGCTACGTATCGCTCACGCTCTGGGCGAACACTTTAGAGCGGACCGCCCCGGCGACGCGCTGTCGGAATCCGGATTCGTGATCCTGAACGTGGGCCTGGCATACTTTGAAATGATCGAGCAATTCGCATCTGGCGAAGCCAGCAATGGGCGGTCGGCAGACTTCTTCAAGCGTGGATTCAATCGCGTCTATCCGGCTTCGGGCGTAAGCGCGGCGGATGTGAACCGAATTTGGAAGTTCATCCGAAATGGAATGTACCACGTCGCCATGCCAACGGATCGGTGTGGCCTGTCGCGGCATCTCGGTTGTGCGTTCGCCGCCGAAAACGGCGCGCTCGTCATCAACCCCGCCCAGTTGATCGACGATTTGGCTGGCATACCCATTTTGCCTCCTCTACATTGGCGTAAGGCATCGCCCTCTGCGCCGCGCTTGTTCCCAGAATCCTGGCCCCCAGCACGTCGATCGGGTCGCGGATGGGGCGCGTGACGCGAAGTAAGGCGCGCTCCTCGGCCGTCAAGCCGCAGGCATCCTCGATCAGGCCCCCGAGTCGCGTTTTGCGCTCCAGTTGGCGAGTGAGAAGCGCAACCTGACGCGGTTGGCTCGTGTGCCCGAATCCAAATTCCAAGACCGAAAACCTACGATCGCTTGGCCCATTCGCGTTTGATGAACGCCAGTCCGTCGCGTGAAAGCTGGTCTTCGCTCTCGAACATCTTGCGCCAGATTTTGGTCGCGGCAACCAGCCTGGGCAAGGCCGATCCGAAAGCCTCGATCACGAACCAGCCGTCGTAGCCGGTTTGCTTGAGCGTGTCGAACGTCTCGTCCCATTGGACATTTCCCTGGCCCGGCGTGCCGCGGTCGTTTTCGGAAAGGTGGACGTGGACGGTAAACTCGGCACAGGCACGAATCGCCTGGGGGATGCTCTTTTCCTCGATATTGGCATGGAACGTGTCGTACATCATCCGGCAATTGGGATGGCCAACGTCCTTGATGAATCGCGCGGTGTCGGCCGCCGAGTTGAGCAAGTAGCACTCGAAGCGGTTGAGGTACTCGACCGCCAGCGTCACGCCGCACTTCTGCGCGTACTCGGCGCAGGCCCGCATGCTCTCGACGCCCCACCGCCACTCGTCGGCCGTCGGTCCCTGACCGCTGAAGTGGCCCAACGCGGAGTGGAACGGGCCGGCCAGAAGGGTTGACCCCACCGCCTGGCAACACTCGAGGATCTGCTTGGTCTTTTCGACGCCCGCCGAGCGTACCTTGGCGTCGGGACTGATGGGGTTGTCGTCGACTCCGCGGCAGGTGACGATCGTCCTGTCCAGGCCGGCGTCGTCGAGCCAGCGGCCCAGCTCCGTGTATTTCCTGGTGTCGTGGTCGAAGACCGGCATCTCGACGCCGTCGAAACCGGTTTTCTTGAGCATTGCCATCAACGGGCGATGGGTCTCGTCCACGCCATCGGTCCAGAGCAGCAGATTCATGCCGAATTTCATGCGTCGTTCCTCACGGTCGGTGTTTCGCTGGTAAAGTGCTAATGTAGCGGAATTCGTGAGAATTCCGAATCGTCGCCTACGGCTGCGGGGTCAAGAGCTCCACCTTGTGCCGGTCGACCATTCGCCGGGCCTCGGGAAGCCAATCGCTCAAATCGCCGGCCATCAAAGGCAACCCCACCCGTCGCAGCACCTGATTCAGCCGGTAACACAGTTTGCCATCGTCGGCGTAATCCCACAAGAATCGTTCTCGCAGAAATAGTCCCACAAAGACCCCCAGTTGCTCCGGCGGCCCCGTCGCCATGCGGCCCACCGCCGACTCGACTTGCCGGGCATCGACGGTCGCGAGGGCCCGGTAGTACCGCTCGAGCCGGGCGGGATCGTCTGCGATCAGGCTGGCGTCGAGCAGAATTTCGACCAGGATGTGCCCCAAGAAGCTGGGCCGCATGCCATCGTCGGGCCCAAGACATTCGCGGACGCCGGCCGTGAACTTCCAGGAAAGCTCGGCGAAAGCCCGCGTTTCGTGAAACCAGGCGTCGTCGGCGTGGTGCCGCGCGATGCCGCGCGCGAGGGCGGCAAGCAGCGGGTCGGCGTCGTCGACGAACGGCAGGGCGTGTTTCGACCGCACCTTCACCCGCCGTGCGACCACGTTCAACCAGTCGGGAACCGCCGTTCCGGCCAGGAAATAGGGATCGTCGAGAAAGCGGATGCCGTGGGCGAAGTAATTCACGATCAAGCACCGATCCGCCGCAGGTACTCGTCGGAGGTGACGAGCAACGTGATCAGGTCCTCGTCAGTCAAGCCCTGGTTCAACTGTCGCGCCCAGAAGCTGATTTCGGAATCGCCGCCCGTGCGGCCGAGGAAGTGCGAGTAGTCGGCCTGGACGATCAACCGCTCGTGCTCCGGGCTGTTGGCCATCGAGAGGGCGACTTGGAACCGGCTTTCGCCTTGCGTCAAGGCAGCCAACCAAACGCTCTGTCCGCCCGCATCGGCCGGGCGCTCGAGCAGGCTCAGGTAGGTGGCGTCGATCCAGGATTGGTTCGTGCCGCCGGCCTCATGGAAGAACTCGTCGGATGCGATCAGTACGGCAGACAGGTCTTCATCGCTCAGCCCGTGCTCAAGGGCATTGATCCAATAGTTCCGGCCGCCGGCGTCGGGAGCGCGGCCCAGGTACGTTTCGTAGGTGCGGTCGACGACCTGGCCATAATACTCCGCGCTATGGTCCAAGAGCGAGGCGACTGCGTTGAATGGTGTGCCGCGAAGGATCTCTTGCGTCAGGGCCGTGAACGAAGGCTGGTCGGCCGGGCGAAGGAGAATATCTCGATACGTATGGCCGACGAAATCCTGGGCGCTCGTGCCCGGGACGCCCCCGGTCGGTCCCCTGGCGATCGTGGCGGTCGTGTTGATCGTGGCCGTCGCCGTCGAGTCGGTGTCGCGGACCACGACGGTAATCGGGTAAGGGCCCTCGTCCTGGAACGTGTGCGAGCCGCTGACGAGAAACAGGCCGGAACCTCCGGACGTCACGGTGCCCACCGACGTCACCGCGTCGCCCCAGTCGATCGTGGCCATGAAACTTCCCGCGGCCGCGTCCGAATCGTTGCTGGTGAACAAAGCCACCTGAACGTTCGACAGCGCGACGTTTTCGGTGCCGGTGACGGGCGTGGGTGTCGTGGTCAGTATGCCGCCTTCGCTCATGGTGGCCGACGCGGTGGCCGTTGCGGCGGCCGTGCCGGGCGCGTCGTCGCTGATGGTCACGAGCGCGGTATACGTGCCCTCGTTGGCGTAGACGTGCTGTCCACTGACCGTAAACAGCCCCTCGCCGCCGCTAACCGCCAGGCCTGAATCGGTCTTGCCGTCGCCCCAATCGATCGAGGCGGTAAAGTCGCCGGCCTGGGCCGGGAGATAGGTGTCGTTGAACGTGGCCGTTGCCGTGGCGGTGCCTTGGGCGGCCGTGAAAGGGGCGAATGTGGCCGCGGACAATTGATCCGCGTCACCGATCGTGGCTGTCGCTGTGGCCGACGCGCTGGCGGTGCCTGGCGCGACGTCGCTGATGGTCACGACCGAGGTGAAGATCCCCTCGTCCGCGTAAACGTGCGTGCCGTTGACGGTCAATAACCCTTGGGAGTCGCCTCGCCCCACGGTGACTGGCAGGCCCTGATCGGTCTTGCCGTCGCCCCAGTTGATGGTGGCCGTGAAGTTGCCGGCCGGCGACGCAAGGTTGGCATCGCTGAAAATGGCGTTGGCCGCAGCGGTTTGTCCCTCGTTGGCCGCGAAATTGGCGAACGTCCTGGGCGAAAGCAGGTCCGTTTCGGCCACGTTGGCCGTGTCATTGAGGCTGGCCGGCGGGCTGCCATCCGAGGGATCGGTGACTGTGACGGTGACGTTGAACGGCTTGCCCGGCGCGGTTTCGTCGGCGTACGTATGGGAACCTGTTACTTCGAAAAGTGGAGTTGGAAAGGTGACCGACTGACTGTCGATGGTTGTGCCGTCACCCCAATCGATCGTGACCTGAAACGCCACGCCCTTGTCGGCGTCCGCGCTGAAGAACTGGCCCAAGTTCACCCCGTTATTCGCAACCCCCTCTTTGAAGTTCAGCGCCCCCGCCGCCGCGACGACCGTGACCGTCAGCAACTCGCGTGGCTCCAAGCGGAGAAAGCCGGGGCGGAAGGGGCGCAATCGCCGGCGCGCGGCGCGCGGGGAACCAAGGCCACTCACTCGCTTAAGCCAATCAAGTCGAAGCATGTTCGCCGCTCCTCACCGCCGCCCGGCTGCGTTACCCCCCGCTCGTTGCAAGTATCGTAGCGAACTGGGAAACCAAGGACCACGGCGGCACAACAGCTTCCAGCCTAAAAGGTGCCGACAGCCAAGGCAAGAAACTTCTTGCCGGGCAACGCCAAAAAGACCCGGCAACTGGCGAAAAACGGGCCGCTAAAGCTGACAGTCGAACTAGGATTGTCCCATTGGCCTACGTCGTCAGGCGCGGCACGCCGGCCTCACGGAGGTCCTGCGTATTCGTCATCATCGTCAAACTTGCCCCTGCGGCTGTAGGCCGAACTGAGGACAAAAGCGTATAATCCGCAAAAGCCGTTCATCGTTGCCAAACGACCGGAACCGCTTTTCCCGTTCGCCCTGGAACAAGGAGACGATCGTGACTGGTACTTCTCCGCCGCCGCGCCACTCGGTCAATCGCCGCGATGTCCTTCAGGCCGGGTCGATCGGTCTGTTGGGCCTCTCGACGGCGGACGTCGCCGCCTGGCGGAGTCTCGCGGCGGCTCCCGCTCCCATACCGAAGGCGGTGATTTACCTCTTCCTCACCGGCGGGCCGTCGCAGCATGATACGTTCGATATGAAGCCTGACGGTCCGGCCGATTTCAAAGGCGAATTCAACCCGATTGCCACGCGGACTCCGGGTATTCGGATCTGCGAGCACCTGCCGCTCTTGGCCCAGCGAAGCCATCTCTGGGCCTTGGTGCGGTCGCTGACGCACACTCACAACGACCACCAGCTCGGCACCTACGTCATGCTCACCGGACGGTCCGAGGTACCGACGAGTTTTCGGCCGAGCCTCCCTCAAACGATCGACTGGCCGTCAATCGCGGCGGTGGCCGGCTACGCGACGCGGCGCCGCGGCATCTGGCCGGCGAGCGCCGTCTTGCCGGAGAAAATCGTGCATTCCAATGCCGGGGTCTATCCGGGCCAATTCGCCGGGCTCTTGGGGGGCCGGCACGAACCGTGGTTCATCGAAGCCACGGACAAGCCGCACGCCTACCACTCGTATTCGGGCGCTTTCCCAAAGTACCTCTTCAACCTGCACAAAGGGGAGCCTTCCGACAAACTCGACTGGCGGTTCGAAGTCCCCAATCTGACCCTACCCGAGGGCATGCTTGCTTCGCATTCGCGCGACCGGTTGGCGCTGCTGGGCCTGGTCGAAGGGCAGCAGCGCCAGTTGGAAGAGACCGCCGCGGTCGCCAATTACGATCGCATCCGGAAGTCGGCCGTGTCGCTATTGACCGACCCCGCGGTGCGTCACGCTTTCGACGTCCGCAAAGCCGATCCGCGCACTTTGGAACGGTACGGCGACAACTCGTTCGGCTGGTCGCTGCTCATGGCCCGGCGGCTGATCGAGGCGGGCGTCAACATGGTGCAGGTCAACATGGGAAACTTCGGGAGCTGGGACCTGCATGGCAATAATTTTCCGCTTTTGAAGAACTACTTGTTCCCGCCCACCGACAGGGCGGTGACGGCCCTGCTCGACGACTTGCAGGAAAGCGGTCTCTTAGAGAGCACGCTGGTCGTGATGGCCGGCGAGTTCGGCCGCACACCGCGCATTTCGCATATCGCACGGGAAATCTACAAATCTCCAGGCCGCGATCATTGGGGTCCGTGCCAAAGCGTATGGTTTGCCGGCGGTGGCGTGCGCGGTGGGACCGTCATCGGCGCCTCCGACGCCAACGGGGCCTTCCCCGTCACCGAGCCGCAAACGCCCGAGAACTTCGCGGCGACGATTTATCACGCGTTGGGCATTCCGCACGATGCCCAGTGGACCGACCTGACCGGCCGGCCCCACCATGTGTACATGGCAGAGCCGATCCAGGGGTTGATGGCGTAAGACCAGCTCAACGCGCGAAAGCGCAGCGTCCTGTGCCCACCGGTCGCGCCCTAGGTGCCATGTTACTTCCCGGCGGGGAACACCTTGAGTTCGGTGCCTTCGCGGCGGAACGAAAGACGGGCCGGTTTCAGCGCGGCGGTGAACAACTCGTCAACGGTGGCCTCCTCGACCTTGAACGAAACGAGTTGGTCGAGCGAGACGCCGGCTTCGCTCAGCGCTTCGCCGTCGATCTGCAATTCGAGCTTGAGCTTCTCGGTGAGTTGCCTCAGCACGGAGCCAAGCGGCTTTTCCTGGATCGTGAGCGTGTACCGGAGCTCGCCGGTCTTGGTCGTCGCCGAGGCGGTGCGAGTCCCTTGCCCAGCGAGCTTTTCGTGGTCTTCGACCATGCCTCGAACGACGACCTTCCCACCGGCGACCTCGATCCGGCAGTCCGGCGCCAATTTCGACCAGCGCTCGGCCTTCACTCGCGGATCTTTGCCGCCCGAATAGCCCTTCTCGATCGTCACCTGGTCCGGCACGGCCACCAGCGCGAGCGTCCGGCCGTCGTCGTCGAAGCGAACGGTCAGGTCGAACTCGCCGAGCACCAGCGACAACCGATCGACCAGCGTCATCGGCGGCAGGTCGGCGGCAGGCCAAAGGTCGTGCGGTACCTGCGCGAGACCTTCGAGCCTCACGCCCGCCTCGCCGGCCAGTTTTTCGAGCAGCTCGCGCGGCGCCGCCAGGTCGTCCCATTTCCATGCTCGCTGTCGCAACAGGGCCTGGCCGATCTTCTTGGACGGCAATTGCTTGGCTTCGTTTTCGCGAAGAGTCGTCACGGTCCGCAGCCGTCGCGCCGCGGCCGGGGGA
>DATLQY010000434.1:0-4231 GCA_035534975.1 Pirellulales bacterium | reverse complement strand
CCCGGCCGTGCCAATAAGCTTGGCGCCCTGCGGACGTTGCGACAACGGATGCCGTGACGCGGACACTGCTTCGTCGCGGAAGACCCTTGCCAGCGTCAGCCCGTGGCTGTGGCAGTAATCCTTGATCGCCTTCGCTTGGGCCTCCAGACCGAGGCCGCTTTCCACCTGGCGATCGCCGCTGACTCGGATATAGCCGTACGCACTGACTTTCGGTTTCGTATTCGCGGTCATCGTCGCACCCCACGCACGTGCAACCAGAGCATTTCGAGGATGATCGGGGTGATGCGACGGCAGCGAATGCCATCGAGTTGCGGATAACGGAACGCGGGTTTCATGGCACCAGCTCCTAGGAAGTATGTCCTTCATGGCACTCGCGGCAAGCTTCGCCCACTGGCCACGCTCGCCAATATCCCTTGGAACCCAACCTTTGGAATCCTCCACGCACCGTTGACCAACTGGGCCGATGAAACGAGAATGGTGATAAGCGCAATCGCCTCCTCCCGGACCAATTCAATGAATCCGTCGATCGAACATCAGACGCTGCTCAACCGCCGGCACCTGCTGGGTCACGCCGGCTCGGGCCTGGGACTGGCGGCCTTGGCCACGTTGCTCGGAGAGACGGCGCTCGGCGAGACGGCGACGGCCGAAGACGCGGCGGCGATGGGCGGGCTGGCCAACTTGCCGCACTTCACGCCCAAGGCGAAGCGCGTGATCTACCTCTTCCAGTCGGGGGCGCCGTCGCAGTTGGACCTGTTCGACTACAAACCCGGTTTGGCCGAACGCCGCGGCACGGAGCTCCCCGATTCGGTGCGCCGCGGCCAGCGGCTGACGGGCATGACCGCCACCCAGACCAGCTTTCCCGTCGCGCCCACCAGGTTCCGCTTCGCGCAACACGGCCAATCCGGGGCCTGGGTGAGCGAGCTGTTGCCGCACACGGCACGCATCGCCGATCGGCTCACGTTCGTCAAGTCGATCCACACCGAGGCGATCAACCACGACCCGGCCATCACGTTTTTTCAAACCGGGGCCCAATTGGCGGGCAGGCCGAGTATCGGAGCGTGGTTGTCGTACGGCCTGGGGAGCGAAAACCGCGACCTGCCCGCCTTCGTGGCGATGGTTTCGCAAGGCACCGGAAACCCGAACGACCAACCACTCTACGACCGTCTGTGGGGCAGCGGCTTTCTGCCGACCAAGTACCAGGGGATCAAGTTCCGCTCGTCAGGCGACCCGGTCTTGTTTCTCTCGAACCCGGCGGGCGTGGCCGACGGCACCCGGCGGCGGATGCTCGACGACCTCGCCCGGCTCAACCAGTTGAAGCTCGACACGACCGGCGATCCCGAAATCGCCACTCGGATCGCGCAGTACGAGCTGGCCTACCGCATGCAGACCTCAGTGCCCGAGCTCACCGACGTCTCCCAGGAGCCGGAACACGTCTTCGAACTGTACGGGGCCGATTCGCGGAAGCCGGGCACCTACGCGGCCAATTGCCTTTTGGCTCGCCGGCTGGTCGAACGGGGCGTGCGGTTCGTGCAACTTTTCCACCGTGGCTGGGACCAACACACGTCGCTCCCCAAGCAGATCGCCGGGCAATGCGCCGACACCGACCAGCCTTCCGCGGCCCTGGTGGCCGACTTGGAGCGGCGCGGTCTGCTCGACGACACGCTGGTGGTTTGGGGTGGCGAGTTCGGTCGCACAGTTTATTGCCAGGGGAAATTGACGGCCGACGTCTACGGCCGCGACCATCACCCGCGCGCGTTTACCATCTGGCTGGCGGGCGCCGGAATCAGACCGGGCTTGTCGTATGGCCAGACCGACGATTTCAGCTACAACATCACCGAGAACCCCGTCCAAGTTCACGACTTGCACGCCACGCTCCTGCACTGCCTCGGAATCGACCACACGCGGCTCACCTTCAAGTTCCAGGGCCGCTACCACCGCTTGACGGACGTACACGGCGAGGTGGTCAAGGATCTGTTGGCGTAAGACATCGTGGGGGGTTATCGGCACTGATCTTGCCCGATTTTCACGGAAGGGTTAGCATTGGTCAGTTGATACCTAGCCCGGTGCCCCAGTTGAACCGGCGGCCTAGTTGAAATAGTACCGTCACATAGCGGTGGCCCGTATCTCGGCTTGAAACGGAAAGGATTCCGGCAAATGGCAGTCGGTCTGGCCGAACTGGCGAACATGGTGGGCGGCGCGACGCTGGGTGACTGCGGTCTGGCGATCACCGGCGCGGCCACTTTGGCCGACGCGCGGCCGGGCGATATCACGTTCGTCAATTCGGCCGACAAGGCCCAGCGGCTGGGCCAAACGGCGGCCTCGGCCGTGGTCGTGCCCCGCGGCATGGCGCCCGTCAATCTCCCGGCAATTCAGGTCGACAACGTCGCGGCGGCCTTCGCCGTGATCGTGCGCCATTTTCGCCCGCCACGAGCAGTCACACGCGCCGGTGTCAGTCCGCGGGCCGTGATCAGCCCCTCGGCGCGGCTCGGCGACGACGTCGAAATCCACCCCGGCGCAACAATCGGCGACGACGTCGAAATCGGCGCCGGTTCGACGATCCATGCGGGCGCGCGGGTGTTGGCCGGGTGCAAGCTGGGCGAAAAGGTGACGGTTTTTCCCAATGCGGTGCTCTACGAGAACACGATCATCGGCCCGCGCTCGACAATCCACGCCAACGCGGTGCTGGGGGGCTTCGGATTCGGCTACACGCTGGTCGACGGTCGGCACCAGCTTTCGGCCCAACTGGGCCACGTCGAGATCGGCGCCGACGTCGAGATCGGCGCCGGAACCACGATCGACCGCGGCACTTATGGCCCCACCGTCGTCGGCGAAGGGACCAAGATCGACAATCTGGTGATGATCGCCCACAACTGTCGCCTGGGGAGGCACAACCTGATCTGCTCGCAGGTCGGCATTGCCGGCAGCACGACGACGGGCGACTACGTGACGATGGCCGGCCAGGTGGGTGTTCGCGACCACGTCCATATCGGCGACCGCGCCGTGCTGGGCGCGCAGGCGGGCGTGCCGAACGACGTGGCCGCCGACATCTTCGTGTTCGGCAGCCCGGCCCGCCCTATGCGCGAGCAAAAGGTGATCTACGCCGCCATCGCCAGGCTGCCCGACATGCGGCAGGAACTCAAGGCCCTGCGCGCCGCGGTGGCGCGGCTCGAAGCGCAAGCCGGAAAGAGCGGACACAACGCGGCGGCATGACGATATGCAACCATCCTTGACCACCATTCGAGCCACGACGAGCGCGCCGGCGGCCACGCGCATCGGCCTATTGGCCGGTTGGGGCCGGTACCCCTTCGTCGTCGCCGAGTCGCTGCGCCGCCAGGGGGCCGAGACCTATTGCATGGGCGTCAAGGGGCACGCCGATCCGGCGCTGGCCGCAGTTTGCGACGAATTCGAGTGGATGGGATTGGGCAGACTGAACCGCGCGGTCCGCTTCTTCAAGCGGCACGGCATTCGGCGGGCCGCGATGGCCGGCAAGATTCACAAGATTCGGCTGTTCGAGCCCTGGTTCTGGATCAAGCACTGCCCCGACTGGCAGACGACGCGGCGGTTCTTCAAGCACTTCGTGCTCAATCGCCGCGACCGCCGCGACGACACGTTGCTCCTGGCCGTGGTCGAGGAGTTCGCCGTCAACGGCATCGAGCTGGTCCCGGCCACCGATTTTGCCCCGGAGGTGCTGGTGAAACGAGGGCAGCTCACGCGCCGCGGCCCGACCGCGGCGCAAAGCAACGACATCGAATTCGGTTGGCGGTTGGCCAAGGAGTTGGGCCGGCTCGACGTGGGTCAAAGCGTGGCCGTCATGGGGGGCACGGCGTTGGCCGTCGAGGCGATCGAAGGCACCGACCAGTGCATCCGGCGGGCGGGCGAGCTCTGCCGCTCGGGCGGCTTTACGGTGGTCAAGGTGGCAAAGCCACAGCAGGACATGCGGTTCGACGTTCCGACCATCGGCCTGGGCACGCTCGAAACGATGGTCGAGGCGGGCGCCACCTGCCTGGCCGTCGAGGACGGGCGGACGATCATCGTCGACCGCGAAGAAACGATCCGCTTCGCCAACGAACACAAGCTGGCCATCGTCGCCGTCGATCCGGCGCGAGCGGCCCTGGAAACACCTCCGGAGACCCCGTGCGAATCAAGGGAAAGGTAGAAGAAGAACGGGCGGTACGGCCATCCCGCGGCACGACCACCCACCCCGCGTTCTCCCCACATCAACCCTCCTTTC
>DATLQY010000433.1:0-3259 GCA_035534975.1 Pirellulales bacterium | reverse complement strand
ATCGCGATTGGCCGCGCGCCCGCCGGGCGCTCGTGCATCACATTCGCTCGCAGTGGCCGATCGTCGAGCGTTTGATGGCAAATCTTGCGAGTAAGGAGCCGGTCATTCTTGTAGCCAATCCAGCCCGACGTCGAACCACTTCGCCGAGTGGGTCAATGCCCCGACGCTGATCCGCTCGACCCCGGTGCGCGCGATTTCGCCGATCGTCGACAGGTCGATCCCACCCGAGGCCTCAAGCTGCACCCCTGGGTACGCCGCATCGCGGCGCGCGACGGCCTCGCGAAGCTCGCTGGGCGACATGTTGTCCAACAGCACCATGTCGGGGCCGGCCGGCAACACCTGATCGAGCTGTTCCAACGTGTCGACCTCGACTTCGACGATCAGCCCCGAGCGCGGGTCGTCGGGCCCGAGGTCGTGCAGGAACTCGCGGACCTTGGCCACCGCCTGCGCCGGCGTGACACCGGCGCCGATCGTCGGCACGGCGGGGGCCTCCGTGGTGCTCGGGAATGTGGCGCAAAAGGCCAGGTGGTTGTCTTTGATCAACACGGCGTCGAACAGCCCCAGGCGGTGGTTCGTGCCGCCGCCACAGCGCACCGCGTACTTCTCCAACCGCCGCCAGCCGGGCGTCGTCTTGCGAGTGTCGTAGACGCGAACCGGCGTACCTTCGACAGCGTCGACGTAGGTCCGTGTCAATGTGGCGATGCCCGACAAGTGCCCTATGAGGTTCAAGAGCGGTCGCTCGACGGTGAGCAAACTGCGGGCGGGGCCGGCCAACTGGGCAACCGCCTGGCCAGGCTCGACCTTCTTTCCGTCGAGCGCTATGCCTAGCCATTCGATTCGCGGGTCGTATTCATCGAGCACGACCCTCGCGGCGGCAAGACCCGCGATGACTCCCCGCTGCCGCGCGACCATCCGGGCTTTGCCATGCGAGCCTTCGCGCACCAGGGCCACGGTCGTCCAGTCGTGCCAACGGTCGAGGTCCTCGCGAACTGCCAGGCGAATCAATTGCCGGCAATCGTCCACGATCGCGTCGTCCCATTCGATTTGCCGAAAGTCGATAGTAGCCATCTGACTGGAAATTCTGGATAATGGTCCTTGAGATGTCAACGCACCCCACGAAACCGCCCAAGCCGAACCAAGCGTGGCTGCTCCGCCGCGCCGATCAGGCCGCCATCGCCGGGCTGGCCCTGGCGGCGCTCGTGGCGCTGGCCTGCTACTGGACGGCGCACGGAGGTTGGCGGCGGCGATTGATCGAGATCGACCGCGAGCCGCCGCGGCAGGCGCGGTTCCTCGTCGATTTGAACAGCGCCCGCTGGGCCGAACTGGCGCAATTGCCCGGCATTGGCGAGGGGCTTGCGCGTCGGATCGTCGATTCGCGCCAGCTCGAAGGACCGTTCGTCGACCACGACGACTTGCGCCGTGTGCGCGGCATCGGCCCCAAGACGCTCGAACAGCTCAGGCCCTACCTCCGGCCGCTTCCGCCGGCCGGCAACATCGCGGGCCCATGATGTTCAGGGTTATACTACACGCGGCCAACAATGAGAGTTTTTGGTCACGAGAAAGTGGTGGCTGGTGGCAGAGCCTAAGCGATGCCCCGGCGAAATAGCGACCTGCATCGTAGAACGGAATTCATTCCGTTTCCCGCCTGCTAACGGAATAAATTCCGTTCTACGTGCGGAATAAAAACGGTGAAGATGAAGATCAGATTTTCACCAACCGCCGCTTCAGCACCGACTCGGTTTCGCGGTGGCAGAGGGTCAGGGCGTCGAGGGCCAGTTCGCCGGAGAGGACCTCCGACGCTCGGCCGCCGCGGACCGCTCGGGCGGCCTCGGTCAGTTCGGCGACAAAGCCGTCGACTTCGGGGAGCTTGGGCTGCACGGCCTTTCCGTCGGGCGTGAGCACCGTCAGCGGCATGCTTGTGGTGGGCACCCCGCCCAGCACGGAGAAATCGTAGAGCAACGTGGCCTTTTCCAGGTAGATCTCGAAGGCATGCGTAAAGCCGCGACCTTGTTGCTGAATCACGCCGCTTGCGGCGGTTACGACCAGGTCGCGATCGTCGAACAGAAACTGGGTGTTGACGAACTCGACCACTTCACCATGGGTGCGGCCCGTGCTGAAGACCGCCTTGGGCATGCCGCAGATGAGCCGGATGAAATGCGCGTCGTGGATGTGCAGGTCGACCACCGGACCGCCCACGGCTTTCGGGTCGTAAAAATCCTTGAGCCAAAGCGGATCGGAGACGATCCGCTTGAAGTGGCCGCCCAGGAGCCTGCCATACTTTCCTCCGGCGATGAGCTGCCGCGCGTGGGCGTACTCGGGGAAGAAAGGGAGCACATGTCCGACCAGCAACTGCTTGCCCGCCCGTTTTGCCGTCTGGGCCATTTTCTTTCCCTCGGCCACCGTAAGCGCGATGGGCTTTTCGGAGAGCACGTGTTTGCCGGCCGCGAGTGCCGCGACGGCTACGTTTTCGTGCAGAGCGGGCGGAAGGCAGATATCGACGAGGTCGATCTTGGGGTCGGCCAGCAGATCTTGCCAGCGCTCGAAGCGGCCGATGGGGCCAAGGTCCATCAACGTGCCCGGCGGGCCAAAATTGCCCTGAATCCCGCGCCAATCGCCCGCCAGGCGTTTGCCGTCGCGAGTGGCGATTGCCGCGACTTTCACTCCGCGCGCCTTCTGGTAGGCGAGGTAGTGGATCATGCCCATGAACCCGACGCCGACAATGCCGACCCTTATCATTTTCATAACTCCAATCTAATTATCACTTTGTGATTCTTCTTGGTTTCCACGGTTCCCACCGTTTTGGCCTGTTTTCCCACGTTTTTGATGAATTCTTTAAAGTTTTCTTTAAGCCTGCACTTTCCGAGATCTCGTATGCGCTTTTCGGCTAGCGTGGAAGCGCGGTCTCCGTCGCAGCGGGACGCGGCGATCGTCGCGCCGGCTCGTTTGCTGCGTCAGTCACGTCCGTTCGCCGATCCCAAAAACTGGTATTGCATGAAAATGACTCTCCCGACCACGGTGGTGTTGTTCAAATCCCACCGGCCCATGGAAGGGAGAGTCAAGGATGGCTACGTGGCAATTGCCCCCGGACCTTACGAATTGGATTGCGGCCCTCTCGAAGCTCCTCGACGAACGCAACGCCTTTCGCCTTTTGCCGATTTTCGCTGGCATTTTTTTCGGGCAAGGTCGGCGGACCGTGTCGAGCTGGCTTCGTGCAGCGGGCATCTCAGACGATTACGAAGACTACTATTATTTCATCAGC
>DATLQY010000432.1:0-8145 GCA_035534975.1 Pirellulales bacterium | reverse complement strand
GCGCAGCCGCGCATCGGCAATCCGTTGGACGTACGGCAGGCGGTGCTCGTGCTTCATCTCGCGGAAATGTAGCGGTTTTTTCGGATTGTAACCCAGATCCGCGCGCACGGTGTCCACCAGCTTCACCGTTTCCAAATCGATCGGCTTGCGCGTGACGACCGCCGCCAGCACGAACCATTTCGAGCTCCCCTGCACGTCATGCGGAAACACGAAACCCTCGTCCCCGGATTCATCGACGTAGACTACAAAGCTGGCTGCACTCACAAAATCCCTCTTTAAACGAAATCCCTTCGCGACTACGCGGCGGCAAGCAGTCGTTTCGCACGGCGCTAACTTTCAGCGCCCAGCACTTGCGATCACATCGGCTCCCAAATGGTAATGCTCTACCCTCACGATCGGCTTCCAACCGAGCCGCGCCGGATTCTGCACTGCATGCAACTGGGGCGTGCTGGCGCAGTTGAACACCGCGTAGAGCCAGTAGTCATTTTTAAGCCGTTCCGCGGTCCGGTATTCGTTCTCCGTGACGGCGATTTCGCCGACGCCGGCGCGGCCCTTCACCTCAATGAACCGAACCTCAACGAACGTCTTGGCGTCTTCGGGGTGCGGCCGGCGGCTGATCAGGTCGAAGCCGCGGTTTTCGCTCTCGACGCTTTCCACCGTCCAGCCACGGGTTTGTTCGTAAAAAATCGCCTCCTCTACGGCGATGCGCTCAATCTCGTCGTCGCGGACCATCGGAGCGAATTGTGGGCTGGCTCGCTCGGGATGTGGCAACACCCATGCGCGCCCCAAGTGCGTGATGTCGGCGATCGTGCAGTGCCGCTCCAAGTCGAGCTCGCGCTTTCGGGTTTCGAGGCGGTTATTCAGCTCGTCCAGGTGCTGGTCGGCTTGCGCGATCAGTCCGTCAAGCCCCTTGGTCGTCTGGCCGGCGACCTGGCGGTTGATGAACTCGGTGGCCTGGATCTGCTGGCGGTCGATCAGCGCGTTGAGGCTGATCTCGGCGTGCCTTGCCACGCGATCCACTTCGGCCACCCGTTCGCTGGCCGCGACGGCGATCCAAGGCTCAAGGGCCCTCTGATAAAGGAACTGCTCGACGTGGGCTCGGTCGGGGAGCGCGAGCTCGAGCGGTGCCGACGTTCCGGCCGGCGCGGGCGAAATCTCGTGCAAAATGGTCGGCTCGTGCATCCGCATTTCAGCCGATCCGTTGCCGCCCGCCGTGTGCTGAGCGGTTTCAATCACGAACAAGCGGCGGTGAAGCGTGCCGCCGCGGCCATCCTTGATCGAAGCAGCGAACACGTCCAGCACCGCCGGGCTGGCACGGTGCAGGTCGTAAAACACGGCGCCGCGACGCAGGTCGTCCTCGAATCGCGCCAGGCAGTCGGTGCGAACGGCCTCGAAGAGCGGATGACCCGGCGTGACCCATTCCAGCGTCGGATCGCCCGCCAAAAGAACCTTGTTAAATACGATCTTGCCGTAATCGCGCCCCAAACGTCCGAACCGCGATTCTTGCTCATCGCCGATCGGCAGCAAGTTCCTCGGTACTTTCCCGATGCGGTAGACACGGCTGGCTTTGGCCGTTTCCTTCGGCTGCACGCCCGTCTCGGGGGCGGCCTCGATAAAGAACGACTCGACGATCTCGGGCACCAGCCTCCGCTCCTTGGCCTCGGCCGATTTACCGATGATCGCCGAAAGGTTCAGCTCCTTCCTCGCGAGGCCCTCCAAGGCGCTGTCGGTGATGGCGCGGAAGCGCTCGGGGCTGACGTCGCGCACGATCCGGTCCTGGATCGTGTGTTCGTCGGTGACGCGGGCGTACATTTCGCGGAACATCCGTTCCAACTGGTTGGCCGGGAAGACCGAGCCGACCACGTCGAACACCTGGTCGGTGCCCAGCTCGCGGCGGATCTCGCGTAGGCGTTCGTGCAGCTTGGTGAGCACGCGCCCCTCGCGCGTATTCTGGGCCACGAAATTGATGACCACGCAATCGTGCTCCTGGCCGTAGCGGTGGATTCGGCCCACGCGTTGCTCAAGCCGAATCGGGTTCCAGGGGATGTCGAAGTTGATCTGCAACCAGCAGAACTGGAGGTTGATTCCCTCGCCGGCCGCCTCGGTGGCCACCAGCACCTGGGCCGACTCCTTGAACTCGCGCTCGGCGTAGATGCGGCTGGCGGGCATGTCCCGGTCGCCAATCTTCATGCCCCCGTGGATTTGCGTGAGCGTCAGGCCCCACTCGCGGAGCTTGCCAAGCGGCCGGCCGTCGCGGCCGTCGCCAGCCAGGAAATCGAGCGTGTCCTTGTGCTCGGTGAAAATCAGCACCTTCATGCGCGGATCGCCCAGAACTCCCTCGGTCAGAAGCACGCCACGCAGCATGAGCAGCTTCGATTGCTGGTCACGGCCCTCCAACGTCTGTGCCTGATCGATGAGCCGCGAAAGCCGCGCGATCTCCTCGCGCAGCACGGCAGGGTCGGCGGAGAGGACTTCGTCTTCGAGCTGGCGGACGATCCGTTCCTGTTCTTCCTCGGTCAGGTCGTCAAAGTCGTCGGGCATGCGGCGGTCGATCTGTTCGCGCCGGTAGGCCTCGGGGTCGTCCAGGATTTTCTGGCGGCGGTCGCGCATCCGCTCGAGGCTGCGCCGCACGGCGTAGATCGACGAGGCCATGCGCCGCTGGAGCATGGCCATCGTGAAGCCCACGGCGCGGCCGCGCGCCGTCTGATCGCCCGCCGCGGCGATCGACTGGTCTTCCACATAGCGGGTCAGCTCGTCGTAGAATTCCAATTCCTCGCCGTCGAGATCGAAGGCGGCAGTGCGGACCTCACGCTTCGTGAACAACTTGCGGACTTCCCCGGTGTCGGGATCGGGGAAGGTGACCAGGGCCTCCTTGGTCCGCCGCAGGTAGAAGGGGGCCTCGTGGACGCGCATGGCGTGCTGGAGGCTTTCGATGCTGCCGTAGACGTCCGCGTCCAAGAGGGCCAGGAAGCGGCGGAAATGGTCGGGGTCGCCCTTGTGCGGCGTGGCCGTCATCAGCAGAAAATGGTCCGTCATCTTCGACAGGTTTTCGCCGAGCTTGTAGGCGTAAGTCTTGTGGTCTTCGGAGCGGGCGCTCATTTTGTGCGCCTCGTCGACGATAACCAGGTCCCAGCGCGAGCGGAGCAGGCTTTCGCGGGCATCTTCGACCACCGACACCCAGGAAACCGACGTGATGAGCTGGTCGCGCTCCTGCCAGGGGTTCTGCCCGTAGTTGGCGCGGAGCACGTCGCCGCGCACAACGTCGAACTTCTCGCGGAACTTGTCGGCCAGTTCGCGTTGCCACTGGAACGTGAGGTTGGCGGGGGTCACGATCAGCACGCGGCGGACAAGACCGCGGGCCTTGAGCTCCTTGATCAACAAGCCCGCCATGATGGTCTTGCCGGCGCCGGGATCGTCTGCCAGCAGGAAGCGGATTCGCGGCAGACGCAGGAAGTAGCCGTAAACGGCTTCCAATTGATGGGGCAATGGATCGACGCGTGCGATCGAGAGCGAAAAGAACGGATCGTATTCGTAAGCCAGGCCCAGCCGATGGGCTTCGACGGCCAGGCGAAAGCGCCGGGCGTCGCCATCGAACGGCTCGCGTTCGGCCGAGACGGCCAGTTGTGCAAGTTGCTGCTGGGTGACGACCGTATCGCGGGCCAGACCGGTTCGCAGCCCACGGCCGATGAGCTTGAGCGAGCCACCCAACGGCACCACGGCCAGCACCTCGATCGCCTCGGGCAACACGGGACCGCTGACCACGCTTCCGGGCCGGATGGTGTTGGTGTTCGTCATGGGAAACGCCCGAATTCGTGCGAATCCGGCTACGGCGTAAAGGCTTTGCGCGCCAAGGGATTAGGCTGGCAAACCGTAGAAGCAGTATCGCGGAGTCAAGAGCCGGATGCAAGCGGCCGCTTTTCAAGCTTGTGCTTCGACTCGATGGTCGACGCGCGACCGTCGAACGGCGTCGTTGGCATCTTGGGCGCCGTTTGCCAGCCCAGCGGTGCATTCCGCGCCGTAGGGGGCGAAGCCGGCGATGAACATCGTCGTGAAGACGAGCCGGTACGAGACGTAGAAACAGCCCCAATAAACAAATCGAGAAACGCACGGCGCGGATGCGGGCGGCGCCCCTCTTCCGATGGCGGCTATTGCCCTGGGTCCGGCGACGGCTTTCACCTCCCGTGTCATTGGTTGGATTCCTTGAATTGAGGAAGTCGAAGCTGCTATCGCGCCGAAAGCGGTTACCTGTTCGCGGGCCGGTACTTAAGCCGATGACGCAGGAGCGGTGTTTCACTGAGCAGTGCCATCGGTGCGGCAATCCCGCGCCCCAAGTAGCGGCCATGCAGGTGCAGCCCGACGACCTCATGCGTTTCCAAGTCGACCAGGCACGAACCGCCGGAGTGCCCCAACATGCCGCAATCGTGCTCCAGCCACCGCTCCCCTTCCGACTCGTGCCAGTCGTAGAGGATGCCCGGTTGTACGCGCTTCACATTGTATACCTCGCGAAAGATGCGTGCGATCCGCTCCGATTCGCCTCGCCGCGCGTCACGGGCCGGTATGCCAACCGTGTACACGAGCCGGCCAGCCGGCTCGAACGACGCCGTCGTCGACACACTCAACGGTAACGGTCCCCCGCCGGTTTCCGCTTGGGGCTCGACCTCGAGCACCGCCAGATCGTGACGTTCGTCGACGCCGGCAATCGCGATGATCCGGCAAGCACCGCTTGCGGGGCAAGCTACGCCCGTCGCAAAGTCCATCCACGCGCTCACACCCTCGCGGAAGGCCCATTTACCCTTGCGATGTGCTTCGGCAAAGACCCGTGCAACGGTGGAGGTGGTCAACACGCAGTCGTCCTTTACCAGGAAGCCCGTCCCGGCCCAGTCAAATTCAGGGTGCCCCACCAGACCGATCCGTCCCACGCCGCGCTGGACGGTTTCGATGTTGTCGCGCTGGTCTTCCAGAACGTTCCAGAAGGCGGGCACCCTTGCCAGCTTGCCGTTTTCGATCAGGATCGCGGGCCGGCCATAGAGCAACAAGACGCAGCAGAGACCGAGGCACTCGTCGAGCGTCAAGTCCGGCGCCACGTAGCGTGCGAGCTTAGCCATGGCGGCGGCGCCTGCTTCGAGCAGGTCGCCGACTGCTTCTCGCTGGTCGCCCCGCCGCGGTTCACCCGCAGCGCGGGCAAATTCATTATCCGGGAGCACCAATTCGGCCGGGTTGAACTCGCTGGGCATCCCCTCGCAGATGACCCGCCGCACGACCGCGCGCAAATGCGCCGGCTCCTCCCAACCATAAAGGTCAAGACGATCCTGGCGTACCATGTGCTCGACGTCGCCGAGGCGGTCGCCGAAAATATCCCATGTCGTTTGAATGATCTTTCGAGCCGGTTCCATGGTTTTTTCTCCTTCTGATGGCCGCCTGCGACGATCGCCGAAATCGGCTCGTCGCGAAATCGGCTCCTTTTAACATGTGATTGCACGAATGGTGCCAATTCGAGGAGATTGCAGCGCATCGACGGCAAACGGTCGAAACGCGATTGGCCGGTTGATTGAGGTGTGCGGATACGTCGCGCCGCTGTGCTGAAACGCACAGGCTGCCTTCGCCAGTAGCCGGAATGAGAGGAAGCGGGAGAGTTGTTTGAGCGGGCGTTTCTTAGCTGCCAGCGTGAATCTCCCCTGGACAAGCCAGCGGCATCTTTCCAGACCGTTGCCGGCAGCGGCACGCGAATTGCCCACGATAAGTTGACGCTTGGCGGCGGGGCGGGTAGGCGTTTTATTTGTTGGTGATTTATGCGGCGATAGCATCCGGATTGCCGGAAATTGCACCGAAGGTGCGGCGCTGTAATAGCCAGGGCAACGCCCCTGGTACACGGACGCGCGCCAAACCTCGTAAAGCCCCAACCGGGCGCGCTGAGCGTCGTGGCGGCAAAACGCTCAGCGCGCCCCGGTGGGGCTTACAACAGGTTTTCGTTCTGCGAACCAGGGGCGTTGCCCCTGGCTGTTGCAGCGCGCCCTTTCAGGGCGGACGCCGTAACCGCCGTGTGAAGAATCCCCGAGACATTTTCCACCAACAATCGAGACGCCTACCCCGCCGGGTCGTGGGGCCGGTTTCCAACCCACCATAGAAGTCCTGTCCGTATGGCACCCTTGGAAACCCGCCCCACGGGGTCATCCGGCACTCTTGGGGGGTCGTTTTCTGAAATGGTGAACGCATGAAAGCCATGATCCTCGATGCTCCGGGTCGGCCACTCCGTCTCACCGACTTGCCGGTGCCGCAGCCCGCGCCAGGCCAGTTGCTCTTGCGGGTTTCGGCCTGTGGTGTTTGCCGCACCGATCTGCACGTGGTCGATGGCGATTTGAAAGCTCCCAAGCTGCCGCTGATCCCAGGACACGAGATCGTCGGAACGGTCGCCGCAGTGGGCAAGGGTGTGAACGGCACGGCGCTGGGCACCCGCATGGGCGTGCCCTGGCTCGGTTCGACTTGCGGAGAGTGCCGCTATTGCCGATCGGGGCAGGAGAACCTCTGCGACGAAGCTCGCTTTACCGGCTACCAATTGGACGGCGGCTACGCGCAGTACGCGGTGGCCGACCAACGATATTGTTTTCCAATTCCCGACGGGTTTTCCGACGTCCATGCGGCGCCGCTCTTGTGTGCGGGCTTGATCGGCTATCGCTCGCTGGTCATGGCCGGTGACGCGAAGAGACTGGGCTTTTTCGGTTTTGGCGCCGCGGCCCACGTCCTTTTGCAAGTGGCCGCCTTCCAGGGACGCGAGGTATTCGCGTTCGCGCGGCCCGGCGATGCCGAGGCACAGCAGTTCGCCCTTAAGCTGGGGGCGGTCTGGGCCGGCGGGTCCGACGCACGCGGGCCGGAAGATCTGGATGCCGCGATCATTTTCGCTCCCGTGGGTGCGCTGGTGCCCGCCGCGTTGCGGATGGTACGCAAGGGCGGCGTGGTTGTTTGCGCGGGCATCCACATGAGCGATATCCCGTCGTTTCCCTACGAGATTCTGTGGGGTGAGCGGACGGTCCGTTCCGTGGCCAACCTCACATGGCGCGACGGAATCGAGTTCATGGAGCTTGCCGGGCGAGTGCCTGTGCGCACGGTTGTCACGCCTTACCCGCTTGCCAAGGCGAACGAGGCCCTCAACGCGCTGCGTGAGGGTCGGGTGCATGGCGCGGCCGTGCTGACGACGGAATAAGGGTACTCCGGCCATCCTCGTTTGTCTAAACCACCGGTGTGCGCTATGATGACCTGCTGAAGAGACACCCATTGCGACGGAAGGAATCGCTCGATGCCAGACGAATTACAGCACCTTCGCGCCACGCTCGCCGAACTCGACCGGCTCCTGGCCGCCGGCAACTCGGCGTCGGAACTTCGGGCCCTGGTCGCGCGGGCCCTGGCCGACGTCGACGAGGTTTCGGCCGAGTCGGCACGTCAAGATGTCGCTCGTGGTTCTGTCCGGCGCGAGAGGTCCTCCGACTCGATCGTCAAGCGTCTGGGCGATGCCGCGCAGCAGTTTGAAGACTCGCACCCGACGCTCTTCGGTTCCGTCGGGAGCGTCGTTGACGCTCTCTCACGAATGGGTATATGACAGCGCCGGCGGCGGAAACGCCACAATCGTTTGGCACGAAATCTGCACCCTTACGGCGAAAACGGCAATCCTATACTGCGAGTGGCCGAGAACGAGACCTTTGCGAGGAGGTGGTGGCCGGTGGCAGAGCAATGCCCCGGCCAGATAGCGACCGGGGCATCGCTAAGGCTCTGCCCCAGCCACCGTGAATGTCGCATTGTCGGCCGCGTGACGTATAAACCCTTTTCCAAGCGCGAGCGTAGAACATGAGTAAGAGTGTCATCGTGCCGCCTTCGGCAAGCCCGGGGGCATTGGCGGATTTCAGCGACGAGCAGTTGGTGCTGCGGTATCGCGATTCGCGCGCGCACGACGTGTTCCGCGAGTTGGTGCATCGCTATGAGCGTGTGTTGTACAGTTATCTCTACCGTTACACGCACGACTCGGGCCTGGCGGAGGAAGTGTTTCAGTCGACCTTCCTTCGGTTGCACCAGAAAATCGGCTCGTACGAGCAGGGCCGGCCGGTTCGACCTTGGATTTACAGCATCGCCACCCATTTGGCGATCGATGCCTTGCGC
>DATLQY010000431.1:0-5786 GCA_035534975.1 Pirellulales bacterium | reverse complement strand
CACGGCGGAGGTGGTTTACCGCTCGGTCGATGTCGAAGGGTTCGTGAGCTACCGGCACAACCAGTATTCGGTTCCCTGGCAATACATAGGGCACGTCCTGCCGCTGCGGATCAGCGACGACGAGCTGATCGTCTATGGACCACAGCTTGACGAACTGGCTCGCCACCTGCCGTTCCCTCGCCATGTGTCGCGTCAGCGTCGGATCGCTCCCGAACACCGACCGGAACAGGACCGCCGGCAACAATACGAGTCGCTACGGCAAACCTTCGCCGAGCTGGGTCCGATCGGCCAGCGGTTCTTCGAGGGACTCCTCGCCGCCCATCGCCAGGGGAAGGCGCAAGCGCGGCAGATCTTGGCGCTCCGCGCCCACTACCACCAGCGCGATCTGGTTGCGGCGTTGGAGCGCGCCACGCGCTATGGCGCCTTCTCGCCCCAGGCGGTGGAGCGGATTCTGAGCGTGCAATTCCAACCCAAGACCACATTCGACGAGTTGGCTGACAAAGAGCAGCGTCATCTCAGCCAGTTGTTGAAAGACGCTTCCGTTCGTCCGCGTCCGACAGGCGACTACCAAAACCTACTCTTCGAGGAGAAGCACGATGGCCACCCCGCGCCGGAAGAACCGACCCCGCCCGAAGTCTCCCAGCCACGATCTCCGCTCGGAGATCCTGGAACAGTTCCGGACCCTGAACGTCCCGCTGAGTGAAGAGCAATTCGACGCGGCCGTGGCGCGTGCGGAGGCGGAAGGGCTTTCGCACCTGGAGTTCCTGCGGGCCTTGATCTCCGACCAGGCGGCCGCTCGGCGCCAGCGAAGCATCGAGCGTCGTATCAAGGATGCCGAATTCCCGGGCCTCGGCACACTGGACGCCTTCAACTGGCAGTTCAATGCCGGCTCGATCGATCGGGCGCGGATCGAGGATCTGGCCACGGGCGAGTTCGTGCGCCGCGGGGAGAACCTCGTGATGGTCGGCCAGAGTGGTGTGGGAAAGACTCGGCTGATCGAAGGCATCGGGCGCCGGCTGTGCGTCCACGGCTATCGTGTCTGCTATCGGACGAGCGCGAAGTTGGTGCGTGATTTGGCCAAGCGCCGGGTGGACGACTCGCTGCCCAAGTGGCTACGTTACTACGGCCGCTTTGATCTCTTGATCATTGACGAATTCGGGTTCGACAGGTTGGAACGCAGCGACATTCCGCAGGCGTCGAGCCTGCTGTACAAGGTGATCGAGGCCCGCTACCCCGGCCGAAGCACGGCCCTGGTGACGAACATCGATTTCGAGGCCTGGAGCGACTACCTCGGAGATCCGCCGTTGGCGATGGCCTTTCTGGATCGGGTGGTGGATGGGGCCATCGCGATGAAGATCGAAGGCCGTTCGTACCGCGCGCACCGCGCTCGCGGTCTGGACCAGAAACCGCCAGCCGACCAGAAACCGCCAGCCGAGCAGGAACCGTCGGCCCACCAGGAACCGTCGGCCGACCAGAAACCGCCGGCCGAGTAGACCCGTCCACCTATGCCCGGCATCGACTACCGCGCGCTGCGCGCCGTTGTTTCTCTGGCGCAGGTCTTGGAGCTATTGCGATTCCAGCCCGCGCGTCGGCAGGCCCGGAAGGTTCGCGGCCCCTGTCCAATCCACGATCCCAACGGCAAAGGTGAGCGTGACTGGGATCTACAGGCGGCTCTCCCGTTGTTGAAGATCAACCGTTGAACGGCACTCAGAACTTTGGGGCCTTTCACCTATAGCCTGTCCTGTGTGAGCCCGAGCTTGCCCAGGCCGTTCGCGCAAGGAGCAAGCGGCAAGCGGAGCCTGGCCGCGGGCGGGGCTGAGCTGTTGTGCCCCTGGTCGGCTGCGCTCCGGCGGGCCAAGGTCCGCGGGCACCAGTCATGCAGCCCACCGAACCATGCCAGGCCGCGGGAGAGATCGGGGAGGGGCCTTCGGAAGCAAGCACGCCCTTGCCCTACTCCCGCCGGCGCGGGATGCTGGTCGGCATGGTCAAGCCGCTGGCCAAGATCGTAAGCCTGCAAACGAATAACCGGCGGTGCGCGTGATTTCGAACACTATTCGGAGATCAATCCCTTGAGCAATTCCCACGGTTCCGACGAAGGCGGCGCGGGCACGAAGTCGATCGCCTGGGTGGTCGTTCTGGTGGTCGTCCTGTAACCGCCAATGGCCAGGAACGAAATCCGGCGGAAAGAGCGGCAGCGGGGACGGCGAAGTCGGAACACGAGCAGCCCCCTGTCGAGAACGCCCCGTGATAAAGTCACCTTCCCGCCCCGAGCGGGCTTGCTCTTCGCCGGCCGAGTCGTGGGCGAGCTGGGGCGGGCCGGCTGACAGCGGCATTGATCCGCGTCCCCACTTGGCATAATCATGGCCGATCGTCGGTGGATGTCATTCCCTCTCGATTTCCCACACACTTCAGCACCAGGAACGCTCGGATGTCGATGAGATTCACGTTGCCGGTATTCGCAATACTTTTGGCCATCCGCCCCGATGGCGCTCGGGGCGAAGAACCGGTTCGGCGAACGGAAGACGTGATTTACGGGCGAAAGTCGGGCATGGCGCTGACGATGGATGTGTTTCAGCCCGCGAATCCAAACGGTTGTGGCTTGCTGTTCCTGGTCAACGGCGGCTGGCTTTCGAGCAAGTCGACGCCCATGATGGTGACGGTCCGACCCGAAGACTATCGGGTCTTTCTGGATCGTGGATATACGATGTTCGCCGTCGTGACGAGCTCGCAGCCGAAGTTCACGATTTCCGATGAGATCGAAGACGTCTTGCGTGCGGTTCGCTTCGTGCGGCTGAATGCGTCGCAATATGGCGTGCGCCCTGATCGACTGGGTGTGATGGGGGCCAGTTCGGGCGGCCACCTTACGCTTTCGATTGCGACGCGCGGCGGGCCTGGAAAGAGCGACTCTACCGATCCCGTTGAACGAGAAAGCAGCGCCGTTCAAGCGGCGGCCTGTTTCTTTCCTCCGACCGACTTCCTGAACTACGGAAGTGCGGGCGTGAATGGCGTGGGAGCGGGTCCATTAGCGCCGTTGCGCGACGCGTTTGGTCCGTTGGCACTAGCGAAGGAGGAACGCGAACAACTCGGTCGCGAGATATCGCCGATCAACTACGTGACCGAGAAGTTACCCCCGACGCTGATCATCCACGGTGATCGTGATGAAGTTGTGCCGCTCCAGCAGTCGGAGAGCTTCGTCACGAGGGCCCGGGGGGCCGGCGTTGCGCACGTGGAGTTGATCGTTCGGGCCGGAAAAGGTCACGGCTGGGACGACTTCTGGAAATCGGCCGAAGACATCACAGCCTTTGCTGATTGGTTCGATCGTCACCTGAAACGACATGACTGAGCTGCGCGGCATGATGCTCCCGCCGATTCGGCAACGCGAGCAGACGCGATGAACGCGGCGCCATGAGCGCGAGCAATGTGGTCATCGTCGGACTTCCACCCCTTCCACAGGAACGTCTACGCCAAGGCACTCATGAATGCCGCTTTGCTTGTCGTCCGCCGCACCGCCATGGCCGCCTTCGATGTTCTCGTACAGTAGTACGTTGTGCCCCATCTCGGACAACTTCGCCACCATCTTCCGGGCATGACCTGGATGTACCCGGTCGTCGCGCGTGGACGTCATGAACATGTCCTTGCGATGCTCGTCAAGGGTCGTGCGCCGCCAGAGGCCGCGCTTGTTCTTGTCGTCTCGCCAGAAGTTGTAGTACCACGGGCCGTGCTTCGTGAACCCACCGCGATGATCGCCGTGAGTATGAACAAGGAGCGCAGACGGAATTGTGGATGGTGCATCAACGTGTTACCAGAAAGAGTGCGGCAAGTAGCAGAGAATCCGCAAAAACTACTATGGCGGTAGTCACAGCCAACCGACGAAGGCTGAACCGAATGCGGCAAATGGCGGTCGCACCCGAGAGCAGAAATGAAGAGAAAATGGGAACGAACACGATTCCCAGCCACCAAGGCGTTACTCTCTGCGCCATCCAAAGTCCGCAGCAACCAACGCACCAAACCGTGATTGCCGCGATGCCTAGATTCAATCGACGGAACTGAAAGCGGGGGCGGCGCATGAGGGTATCATACCACAACATTGGAAAGAAAACTTCTATGTCACGCACAAATGCCATGCAAGCCAACCGGTCGCTCATTGACGATGAACTTACGCCTGTCGAGCGCAAACTTCTCGCGGCGTATTGCGCGCCATCGCAATACCTGCGCCGATATATACGCTCGGCCGTGGTGTACGCGGTCGTCACCGGCCTATTCGTTTGTCTTGGTATATGGATCGGCCATACTCAATATGGCATCGTCGTCTATATCGCATTCCTTCAATGGATGGGTTTTAGGCTACTTGGCGCGTGGCACGTTGCCGGGGCGACGCCGGCGATCGTCGGGAAGTACGAGGCGCGCATTGCAGCCCTGCAAGCTGAACTTGCGATGGTTGGCACCACCCAAAAATCCCAAATCTAGACTGAAACAGTACCGAAAATCTCATGCCAAACGTGGCCACAAAAAAATTGAAAATAGCCCACTACCCGGCCCGGGGTAGTGGGGTAACGGCTGCGTTGCTGGCCGCGCCGAGCCGGCTGCCTATTCCTTGGGCGGCGATGCCTGAACCGGGGCATCATGGCGCGCCAGTGCCATCCACGCCGACGCCGATGATGGTGCGAAATGGTTTCGGACCAAAATACCACCGCACCTCGCGGACAATCGGTGGCCCCACCAAGCATCCCACGGCGACGATTGTCGTGAGGATGAACAACGAGCGCAGGGAGAACTGCGGGCGTGGCATGGCTAATCGGAACCGACGCTAGGCGGCGTTGCCTGATTCTTGGCATCCTGGCCATTCGCGCCCGGCAGCTTCCCCCGCCTGATGAGTTCGATGAACGTTTCTCCTGACGGGGACTTCTCGTTTTCGATCTTGCCGAGTGCTTGATTTATATTCGCCTTCACCTTCTCGTTCTTGGCAATGACCTTGCTGAGTGCGATGCCGTAGGAGTTGCGTTCATTTTTTGACTTGCCCTTGTGGCAGATCGCGCACTTGGTCTCGTCTATGAGTTGCACGTAGTCAGCACCTTGGTCGGCGTACTTTTCCCGGAATTCATCAAAATACGGCTTCCGGGCGTTGGCCTGTTTCGACGAGATTCCGAGCAGAAAAACAGCGAACGCAACGAGCTCAATCGGCCTTCTCATTTTTACGGCTCCCGGTCCGTTTGCCCGCAAGGCCATTAGACCGCGCTTGAGCGATGAGTCAAGTCGGCCACCCGAACCAGCAGGCCACGGCCAGCGTGATCCAGAGCAAGGTCGAAAGGCGGAACTGAAAGCGGGGGCGGGGCATGGCTAGGTCCGTAGAAGCAACCAAAGCCTGAGCAATGCTAGGCAAAGCATCGGTGGCACGAACAACTTGACGCCGGTTGCCAGGTGAGGGGATGTCCATGTGAGCGAGACAATCCATGCCCAGAGGGCAACTAGCGATGTCGCCAGCAACATCGTCTTCAGGCTGAACTGAAATCGTTGGCTCATGGGGCCGATTCTACCTGATTCGTAAACCAGCAGGCCACGGCCAGCGTGATCCAGAGCAACGTCGAAAGGCGGAACTGGGGGCGGGGGCGGCGCATGGAGCGATTATACCACGGCTCCTCGCCAAGTCAGTGCGGGCTTGCCAGCCGCGGCCGCCTGCTCAGTCCCCGGTGCAGGTGGCCCGTCGCCAAGTCAGCGCGTGTTGGCGACGTGGCGATCGCCGGCGGTGGTCGCGACCTGGCCCGTGCGTTGGGCAGGGTCCGGCACCG
>DATLQY010000430.1:0-2287 GCA_035534975.1 Pirellulales bacterium | reverse complement strand
GCCAAGGCCCTGGTGCTGGAAGACCCGGCCGGGCGGCAGGTGGCGCTGGTCACGCTCGACCTGGTCGGCGTCCATCGCGATCTGTCGCTCGTGGTCCGCGATGCGCTGACGAAAAAATATGGCCTCCAGCGCTCGCAGGTGGCGATCGCTTGTTCGCACACGCACTGCGGTCCGGTCGTGGGGCACAACCTGATGGCCATGTACCTGCTCGACGACACTCAGAAAAGCCTGGTCGAGGAATACTCCGTCGGTCTGGAGCGGAAGTTGATAGACCTGGTCGGCGAGGCGATCGGTAAACTGGCGCCTTGCCAAATATCGTGGGGCAACGGACAGGCCACGTTCGCCGTCAACCGCCGCAACAACAAGGAGCCCGACGTGCCCAAGCTGCGCGACGAGGGACGGCTCGTGGGCCCCGTCGATCACGACGTGCCGGTGCTGGCGTTCCGCGACGGTGAGGGGCGGCTGACGGCCGTCGTCTTTGGCTACGCCTGCCACGCGACGGTGATGAGTTTCATGCAATGGTCGGGCGATTATCCGGGCTTCGCCCAGTTGAATCTGGAGGAGGCACACCCCGGCGCGGTGACCCTGTTCTGGGCTGGCTGCGGCGGCGACCAGAACCCGCTGCCACGGCGCGAGGTGGCGCACGCCACGGAATACGGCCGGCAATTGGCCGATGCGGTCGAGCGCACGCTGGCCGGTGTGATGACCCCCTTGGTAGGCGAGCTAGCGACCGTCTACACCGAGGTGGAGCTCCCTTTCGACCACCTGCCGAGCGGCGAGGAATTGCGACGGCAGGCCTCGTCGGCGAACCAGTACGAAGCGCAGCGGGCGAAGCTGCTCCTTGCCCAACTCGACGCGGGACGGCCGTTGAGCCCCACATACCCTTACCCGGTACAGCTTTGGCGGCTGGGGCCCGATTTGCTGTTTGTCACGCTGGGGGGCGAGGTGGTGGTCGATTTTGCCCTACGGCTCAAGGCGGAACTGGGACGTGAGCGGACCTGGGTTGCCGCCTACACCAACGACGTCATGGCCTACATCCCTTCGCGCCGGGTACTCGCCGAGGGGGGCTATGAGGGGGGCGGCGCGATGGTCTACTACGGCCTGCCAACGATCTGGGCGCCGGAAGTCGAGGCGTTGATTGTGAAACAGGTCCACTCGCACGTGGAAGCCGTCGGCGCCGCAAAGCAACGGTAAGCAATGGGGTCGGAGCCGGGTCGGAGCCGAAATCGTCTCATTCTCGGCCGCGCGAGGTATAACCATGGAAGGTATAATCCGCAAAAAAAAGCGCTCGATTTCGCACGAAGCGCGCGGTCTTGATGCGCGCGTAGATGATTCATGATCCCGAAACCGGCTTCTACGGCATTTCAAAACGCTAATCCGCGCTAATCTTCGCTGATAGCTGCCCTTCGATTAGCGTCGATGAGCGCTGATTAGTTTTCCATCATACTTTATTTGGGCGAGCGGGGGGCGTAAGCCCCCCGGTGGACGCAGGACGTACTCCGCCTTCCTATCGCCTAAGGCCCCCTAATGCCCCAACCGCCCCTAATGCGCCAATGGGCGCATTATGCGCCCTCTTGGGACTGAGAGGGGCCAATTGGCCCCTCTGGACCTGCCTTATTGGTAACGACTTACGCATGGCTGACCCCTCTGCGGTGGGAGTGTGCTCGCATCGAACCGCGTCGTCGGCCGACATTGCCCTTGGCGACGATTTTTCGCGGCTCGCGGCCGGTCTCCTGGGGGCGAGGGCATCGCGACGAAGGGAGCAGACTTCTGCTGGAAGCGTCAAAGAGGTGCAGCGAGCCGGCCAGCGCCGGCGCGGCGAGTCGTACCATGTTGTTGACGGCCGCGACGAAAACCAGGACGCCGGCCGGGGCCGCAGCGATCGGGGCGAGGGACGCAATCGGAGTCGTCCTGACCAATTGCGTCGTATCCCGTCTCCGCGCCAAGGCTTTACGCTCTCTGGCGGTGGCCGAAAGACATGGGTGTCTTCTTTTGCCCTTTTTGCCCTTCCCGTGCCCCGGCGGATTTGAATCCTCCGGCCGCCCTTGGGGCGGTCGGGCCTTTGATCGTGCGACTATTTACCCCGACTTGCCCGCACTACAGCCTTGCCTTGCTGAACTTCAAGAACCGTCTCCTGCGGATTCTTCCTCGTCGAAGCCGACCATCGAGCCGGCGAATTGCCCGATTCGGCGGCCGAGCGTTGCCACCGACGAGGCATTAATGCAACTGTTCGATCAACGACCGCAACGCCGTCTTGAACTTTTCTTTCTGCTTGTCCAGTGCCAAC
>DATLQY010000429.1:0-3970 GCA_035534975.1 Pirellulales bacterium | reverse complement strand
CTCTACCGGCCCCTTGGAAGGCACGAACAACAAGATCAAAACCATGAAACGTCAAGCCTACGGCTTCCGCGACCGAGAATTCTTCAAGCTGAAGATCCTCGGAATTCATGAAACGAGGTACGCATTAGTCGGATGAACCAGGATTCTGACCCCCCGCGTCTTCACGGCCGCGGGGGTCAACGTGGTTTCGGCGGTGTTGGCGCCCGTGCGTACGAAATCGAATGACCGTGTGATAACGTCGGTAATCATCCGGGAACCTCAACGGCTGGATGCCTTGGGGGGCGGTTTCGCAACCGGAACTGAAAACAGGTTCGGAGCATGGGGCGATTATACCACGGCTCCTCGTCAATCCAATTCAAGGTGGCTGGCTGCGGCGGTCTGCTCGGTCCTGGTGCCCGCCGGGTCGATGACCGGCGTTTGGCCCAAGCGGCGTCGGACGTGAGCACCGACGTTTCGCAGCCCGCTGAAGGGTAGTGGCGGAGTTTTTCGGCTGTGGACCTGGCTCACCCGCCGCCAGTGGTGTCAAAGCGGTGTCGCGAGATTTGGCGGCTGGCTGCGGACTGGAGACTCCCGTTTGCGCTCCCAGGTTCAGGGAGACAGGGGCATTGTGGACAAGACGCCGTCGTCCAAGCGCGCAACATTTTTCGCGCCCGCCGCGAACTGGGGCTGTCGCAAGCGGAACTTGCCCGCAGGACTGGTTTCCAATACGATTTTCACGAAGAGCACAAACGAAATTGATGCGGCCGAAGGCCCGTGGCGGGAAGCTGGGCGGCGAGTTGGCGCATTGCCGCAACCTGACCCAAGAGGCCCGTGAGCGCGGAGCGAAGGCCGCCGGCGAATCGCTGCGATCGAAGGCCGATGACGCCTGCGCGGACTTGGCGCCGATCGTGCGGGACTTGCACGCAAAGGGGTTTAGCCTCGCGGCCATTGCCGACGAATTGAACAAACAGTGGCACACGACACGGCGAGGGAAGCCGTGGAACCGAACCCGGGCGGGCCGCGTGTTGCAGCGCGTTCATGCAACATCCGAACGTGTCGCAGGGTAACGCGAGTTGCACGGAGAGGCGGAATGAGCTTACTTAGCTTCGTCAAACATCCGGAGCATGTTGCCAAGCTGAAGGTATTGCGGCCGGCGCCGCCCCGCAAAATTGGCGTGCCGATGATTGAAGCCCCGCGGTCGAACCGCTACGGATTGATTGGCACCGCTTTCGATTACCTGCTGCGATTTGAAATCGAGCGAGTCGCGCCACACGCCACAACTAAGCCCTGGGCCACGGAATGGCATCTTGAGAGGCCGTCCATCCAAGGGCAGGCAGGGCCTACCGCTTTCCTACCTCGGCTGCGCAGACTGGACGCGATTGTTGAGGCTGCCAGAGTCGCGCACAAACACTATTGCGACAAGCGCAAGACCGACCGCAGCGATCGAGAGGAAATCGCACGGCATGCCCTGCGACTGGCAAGACTTGAGCCATTATACCGGGGAGGTTTCTTAGACGAAACAAATGAGGCCGCGGATGAAGATCTGTTTCGGGAGCCCGAGATCGTGGACGTTGCCGAAATTACCGCTCTGCTGGCCATTGTCCCTATTGATGAATTCCAATTGGATCGCAAACTGATTCTCAATCCGATCTTTGGCAGGTCGTCCAAACAAATCGGGGGGGCTGATGCCGACCTAGTGGTAGGTGATTTGCTGATTGACATCAAAACGACCAAGAAAAACTCGATTGAAGGCCATTGGCTGGACCAACTCCTGGGATACTTATTGCTTGCTCGATATGAGCGGCGACATGGCCTTAGCTTCCCGGAAATAGAGAAACTGGGATTCTACTTCGCGCGACACGGTTTTCTTTGGGTGCGGCACGTCTCCGAATGGGTCGGTCATCAGCAATTTACAGAGATCGAGAAATGGTTCGTTGCGACGGCACTTGAACGACCGCCGGATGATCCAGTCTGCCCGGACAGATGACCGCCCGTGTTACGTCGGCCGCGTGTTACAGCATGTGGCCGGCGACGTATGATGCGTTGACCTTTGCCTTCGGCTGGGCGCCGGCGACTGCAACCACCGGCACCGGCCGCGGGTGCGTTGCAGAAAGGAATGGGTTCTTATGGCGAGACTCTATCGCCAATGCGTGACGCGTTACCGGCTACCGAACGGGAAGGCCGTCAAGAAAGGCACCTCCGGCGCCCGGAAGTCCAAGGAGCATTCGGAAAAGTGGTATTGCGAGTACACCGACGCATCGGACCACGTCCGCCGCGTGCCGTTGTCGCCGAAGTTTGCCCAAACGATGATGGCCGAATTGATCCACAAGGCCGATCGTGAGCGATCCGGGCGAAGCGACCCGTTCGAGGCCCACGCCAAGCGGCCGTTGTCCGATCACCTGGCCGATTACAAGGGCGACCTGTTGGCCAAGGGCAACACGTGGCCAAGCAAATCGCACGAATCAAGGCACTGTGTGAGGCGTGCGGGTTTCGGCGTATCAGCGACATTTCGGCCAGCGGCGTTTCGAGCTACCTAGCCAAAGCGCGTCGACAGGGCGCCAGCGTGGCAACGAGCAACCATTGGCTGGTCGCCCTGTTGCACCAACCGGCCGGAAAAGCCGATTGCCCTGACCGACCCCGACGGTGGCGCGATGACGTTTTCGGAGCTACTGCTGCGATCGTGCGAGCTGCCGAGGAATGACCGCCGGCCGACGAAGGCGACGACGACGCGACGGCGTCCCGGCTGTGGCCCGTTCGCGCCGCAACGGCCGCAACGGCGACGGCCGCGATGACGACTGGCCCGCCTTCCTCCTGGATAGTGTCCTAATTTGAAATTAACCTGAACGGCCATCGCGGCCTTCATCGCCTTTTACAACTTCTGCTGGCGTCCACGGAAGCCCGGCAAGACGGGCCGGCGGATGCCGACCCCCGCGATTATGGCCGGCTTGGCCGATCATCCGTGGACCTTCGCGGAGTTGTTCGGGGCGGTCTGGGGCGGCTAGAATGGCACGATGGCCCGCTCCCACTTTCAATTCTCGATTCGCCGGATTCTCGGACTCACGGCGAGTATTGCAGCTTGCTTCGGGCTATGGGTAGCAGATATCACATGGTGGCTTGGAATAATCGTCCTCGCAACGAATCTCGTTTTGCCGCCAATTTGTTGGATTGTGTGTCTTGCGGTGACCGGCCATGCTCGGGCGTTCTGGCTCGGCGTCTCGTTTTCGACGACGATTCCCGTGGGCGCCTTTTTCATCAATCTTCACTTTATGAGCCACGGCGCTAACGTGGCAGGAATTAACTTCATAGGCGTCATGGATTTTCTGCTCCTTTCGGCCGCCACTCGCCATCCAACCTTGGTCATCTGGCTGTTCGCTCCCATCGTCGGATTGCTATGTGCCGTTTTTCATTGGTTCATGGAACGCGGTAAGCCGCCAGTCACATAGCCATGCTTGAAGCAAAGTAACGTGCCATCGGCGAAAAATCTTTAGGGCAAATTAGGACACTACTTCCTCCTGTCAACGCTTGACATTGCGACCAACCATCGCCGATACTGGCCTTATGGCCGTGGTGATCGTTGCCGCCGAAGCCCTGGCGCAATTGGACGAACTGCCCGACAACATCGTCGGCCGCATGGAGCGGATTTTCGAGCGATTGCGCCGCTGGCCCGACGTGAGCGGCGCGAAACCGCTGCGCGGAAGTTTGGCGGGGCGTTGGCGCATCCGCACGGGCGATTACCGCGTGCAATTCTTCGTTGAGCGCGGCTAGCCGGCGAGCGAAGACCGGCCGGCTGAACCGGACACCGTGGTTGTGGAAAAGAATCGGACACCGCGACGGGTTTTACGATGAGCATTGACGCCTTTCCCGTGCAAACCGTGACGTTCACCGGCGAGCGTTACGTGATTCTGGCCGAAGTTGACTACCTGCGGTTGCTGGGCGAGCCGCCCGAGCCGGAGTTGCCGGCGCCCGACGCCAAGGGGCGTTACCCGGCCGT
>DATLQY010000428.1:0-2757 GCA_035534975.1 Pirellulales bacterium | reverse complement strand
GTTGTTCTACACAAGTCGTGATGGTTCGACCGCCCCCTCGCCGGCTTGCCCGGCAGGAGCGGAAAGTTTGATGGCTAAGGTATCGCTCCATATTATCTATCCCAACACACACTCCCGTGGTCCGGCTCCACGCTGCCTGCGGCAGCGTGGAGCCGGACCACGGGAGGGGGCGTGTTGAGATAGATAAAATGAAGCGATACCTTAGCCATCAAACTTCCCGCTCCTGCCGGGCAAGCCGGCGAGGGGGCGGTCGAACCATCACAACTTGTGTAGAACAACCTGGGCTATCGAGTGACGCACCTTCGGTGCTACGCGCCGCGTCAGGCGGGTCGTTGTTTTTTCTTCCGCAGCGCCTCCGGGTTGTCGGCCTTTCCCAGCAGTTCGAACAAGAAGCGGCTGGGGGTCGTGTCGCGCGGCTTGCCCCACTTGTTCCGCGAGAGCGAAAGGGTCAAGGTCAGCTTGTCCTTGGCCCGCGTGACCCCCACGTAACAGAGCCGCCGTTCCTCGTCGATCGCCGACCCTTCCGCCGCCACCGAACGACTGTGCGGCAACAGCCCCTCTTCCATTCCCACCAAGTAGACCTGCGAGTACTCCAGTCCCTTGGCGCTGTGCAACGTCATTAGCACGATCGCATTGCGGGCCAGTTTCGACTCCTTGTCGTCCTGCTCGTCGCGTCCGGCCAGGGCCACGTCGTCGAGAAAGCCCGCCAAGGTAGGCGATTTCGCTCGCTGCTGGTAGCCGGCCAAGGCGTTGACCACTTCTTCGACCGAGCTCCAGCGAGCCAGTTGGTCGGCCGGTTCCTTGTACTGTCGATTGATCTCGTCCTGGTAGCGGACCGTGTGGATCAGGTCGGAAACCACCTGCGACGGAGGTTCTCGCTCCAGCCTTCGACGATGGCCCTCGACGAGCTTTCGAAACGTGCCGACCGCGTCGATGGCCGCCGCCGGCAGCCCAGCTACTTCGGCCGCTTCGCCGAGCACCTCCCACAGCGGCCTGGCTTGTGACACGGCCCGCTCGAGGAGCAGTTCGACCGCCTTGGCTCCGATGCCGCGGGCGGGCGTGTTGATGATCCGCATCAGCGAGACTTCATCGCGCGGATGGGTCAGCACGCGGCAATAGGCCAGCACATCCCGGACCTCCTTGCGGTCGTAAAACGACATGCCGCCGATCAGTGTGTAGGGTAGCTTCGCTCGCCGCAGCTCTTGCTCGAAAGCCCGCGGCTGTTCGTTGGTGCGGAACAGGATCGCGAAGTCGCGCGGCTCGGCCAGCCGCCGGAAGATCTGGGAATTGATCTCCTCGACCACCTCCTTGGCCTCGCTCGATTCGTCGGAGTACTGCAAGATACGGGGCGGCTCGCCGCCGGTGCGAATTGCCCGCAGCACTTTGTCGTGGCGGTGCCTGTTGTAGGCGATCAGGCGGTTCGCCATCGCCAGGATAGCGTCGGTCGAGCGATAGTTTTCTTCGAGGCGAACAACCTTGGCCTCGGGCCAATCGTGTTGGAAGCGGAGGATGTGCGTCACCTCGGCCCCTCGCCAGCCGTAGATCGACTGATCGTCGTCGCCGACGACACAGAGGTTGCGGTGCTTCTCGGCCAGGGCCTTGATGATCCGGTACTGCGCGCCGTTCGTATCCTGGTACTCGTCGACCAGCAGGTGGCTGAAGCGGGCCGCCTCGGCCGCACGGGCATCGGGCGATTTTGCGAATAGTTCCTCGGTGCAAAGCAGTAAGTCGTCGAAGTCGACAGCGCCGGCGGACTTGAGCGCCTTTTGGTAGCGGCGGTAGGCCATGGCGGCCAGGTGCTCCTTGTCGCTCTGGGCGAGCGAGGCGGCTTCCGGGGGGCGGATCGAGGCGGTTTTCCAGCGGCTGACGATCGCCAGCAGGTCGCCCGGCCGCAGCACGGCGTTGGGCACCTTGATGTCGCGCAGGGCAGCGCGGGCCACACTTTCCTGGTCGCCGCGATCGTTGATGGCGAACTGGGCTGGGTAGCCGAGCTTGACGATGTGCCGCCTGAGGATGCGGACGCAGAGAGAGTGGAACGTCGAGATCTCGGGCCGCTGGGCACCATTGCGGCGCTTGCCCAAGAGTTCGGCCGTCCTCTCCTGCATTTCGCCCGCCGCCTTGTTGGTGAACGTAACGGCCAGTATCCTTTCGGGAGGTGCGCGGTGTTTGATCAACTCGGCGATCCGGTACGTGACCACCCGTGTCTTACCGGTGCCCGCTCCGGCCAGAACGAGCATGGGGCCGGACAGCGTATTGACGGCATCGCGTTGGGCGGGGTTCAGGTCGTGCGGCATGGACTTGAGCACGGCGTCAAGCATAGGCGTCGAAGCCGTCGATCGCCAATTGAATGAACGCCATCATCTTACGGCCCTGCCCAGTGTTTTCCAGTTTATTCCAGAGGTCAAATTCGTGCCTGGCGGGGCAATGCAAAGGCGCCTCGTGAGGCCATGGGTATTCTGGATTTGGCCCGTTCCGCGCTTCGGCCGGCGCAGTATTCTGCAAGGCATAGGCCAGCGTCTGGACGTTTACGACCCATCGATCGAGATCTTGCGGACGGCGGAAGCCGAGCGTATTCGCGATCCGTTCGAGTTCCGGCGCCTTACGGTCAAGAAGTGCCTTCAGGAAACGAACGAACCCAGTGTGGTTTTTCGGCGGCACCTTTCCGGATCGCCAGACGTATGCCTTGCTAAGTTTTTCGGTCGCCATCTGCAAGTAGTGGAGTAGATGGCATTCCTCCACTCGACCGCCTCTGCGCAA
>DATLQY010000427.1:0-8968 GCA_035534975.1 Pirellulales bacterium | reverse complement strand
CCTGCTTCCTCCCCCCGGCGACGTGAGCAGCTACATCGAGTTCGCGGCGACGTTCCTCGAACTGCGCTACTTCGCCGATACGCTCGCGGGGCACTATTTTCCCTCGCTGGCGCGCTCGCGGCAGGTCGATGAAGTGCTGGCCGGCGATCTCGATGCCGATGCGCTCTTCGCCGCCACGCGGCTTCCCGGCGCTCCGCTGCCGCAGCCGCCGGCCGACGATTCGGATTTCGATCCCTCCGACGAGCCCGAGGAACCTGATTTGGCGCTGGCGCCGGCCCGCGCTTCGGAGCGTCTCTTCCGCCGGCTGAATCGTCGCGCGGACCGGGCGGCCGCGATGGGTAACGCCGTCCGCGCGGCGATCTTCCGTTCGCGCGCGGCGCGGCACGTCCGGCCCAGCCTGGCCTCGCGAGCGCGTGGCCACGCGCGCGACGAGCTCAAGCGGCTCACCGACCGGCTGCAAGTCGCGCTGGAATTCGGCGACCCCGATCGTGCGCGCTGGTCGAAATCGCTCACGGCCCTGTTGGGCCGCTCGGCGCAGGGTTTCTGGACCCGCGAATCGCGCACGCTCTACGACCTGCAAAAGGTCTGCATCGATTGCGAGCGCGACGTGTACCTACTGGACCTGGTCGAATGGGTCTTGTCACGTGGCAAGCTGCCGATCCGACGGCACCTGCCAGGCCAGCGCGAACTGCTCGTGCTCAAGCACCTCCGCGTCGCATCGCGCCGCGCCGCCAAGGCCCGGCTCGGCGACGACGATCGCCGGCGGCTGGTGGCGCTTTTGGAAAGCGCCGTCCGCACCGCCGAGCTGAGGCTGCGCGAGCGATTTCGGCCTTCGGTCTCCGCGGCGTTGGAACAGGTGGGACTCGAACCGCGCAACCTGCCCGAGCGCGTCGCCCGTGACAAGCTGATCGAAGAACTGCTCGACCGCGTGGTCGACGACGGTTTTCTGGCGATGACCGACCTACGCGACGCGATCTCGCGCAACAACCTCAAGCTGCCCGACCTCGCCGACGGCGTCGAGTTCGTGCAGGGAGACCAACTGCTGCGCGCCGACAGGCGTCTGGCGACGATGATGGATGGCGTTTACCATCGCGGCGAGGTGTACTTGCGCTGGCCGCAGCGGCTGAGCTCACTTGCTTTCGGCACGCGGCCCGGCCGGCTCCTGGTGCGCTATTTGGCGTTGCCCTACGGCGGCGCTTACGTGCTGCTGGAATTCGGCAAGCACCTGGTCCATTCGTTTCTCGGCCGCACGGTGGACGAGGCGGTGGTCGAGGCCGCCGCCGAAGCCACGTCGTTGGCAGACTCAGGCCAGGTGTCCCTTCCGGCGGAAACGGACCACTTCGTCCAGATGTCGACAAGCACGATGTTGCTCTCAGTGTTCGTCTTGGGCAGCTTTCTGTTGGGCCTGTTGTACGTCCAGAGCTTTCGTCACGGCTGCGCGATCGCGGTGCGTCACTTTTATCGGGCGCTACGGGCCGTGCTCGTCGACCTGCCGGCGTGGGTCCTGCGGTTGCCGCTCGTGCAGCGACTTTTGGCCAGCCCGTTCTATCGCGTCTTGGCCAGTTACCTCTTCAAGCCGCTGGTCTTCACCGGCCTTACGTTGGCGGCGTTTCCCGCACTAGTGCGCAATCCCATTTCAGCGACGCGTAGCGGGCTGTTGGTCTTCGTGATTTCGAACGTGCTGGTCAACTCGCGGGTTGGCCGCGACGCTGAAGAGGCGATCACAGACTGGCTGGTGCGCGCGTGGCACCAGTTCCGCATCCGTATCGTGGCCGCCGCGGTCCAGATGATCATGGATTTCTTCAATCGCGTGGTCGACACGCTCGACCGTTTTCTCTACTCGGTCGACGAATGGCTGCGGTTCCGTACGGGCCAGCGCCGAGCGGCAATCGTGGCCAAGGCGGTCTTGGGGGCCGGTTGGTTCTTTATCAAGTACTTCATCCGCTTGTTCATCAGCCTCTTCGTCGAGCCGACGTTCAACCCGATCAAGCACTTCCCCGTCGTCACCGTGGCAGCGAAGCTGATCGTGCCGCTCATCCCGTACCTCAAGGACGCGATCACGGCACCACTCTTGGGCGTGGTGGGGGCGGTGGCGGCCTACGTGGTGGCGGGGATTGTCATCTTCTTCCTGCCCGGCTTGGCCGGTTTTCTGGTGTGGGAGCTCAAAGAGAACTGGCGGCTCTACCAGGCGAACCGTCCCCAGTGGTTGTTGCCGGTCCCGGTCGGCCACCACGGCGAGACGCTGGGCCGCCTGCTGCGGCCCGGCTTCCATTCGGGCACGTTGCCCAAACTGTTCTCCCGGCTCCGCCGGGCCGATCGCAAGGCCCACTGGACGGCCAACTGGCAGGCCTCGCACAAGCAACGCCGCAAGATCCGCCAGGTGGAACACGCGGTGCGCGATTTCATCGAACGAGATTTGTTCAGCGTATTGTCGCAGAGCAAGCGCTGGGGTGGGCTGGCCGTGGGACTGCGCGGGCTGGAAGTCGGGCCGGCCGTCATGCGGTTCGATTTGTCGTGTCCCGAACTGGGCGAAACGTCGCTAACGATCGCATTCGAAGAGCACGTGGGTTGGCTCGTGGCGCGCATCGTCGAGCCGGGCTGGCTGAACCGGCTGGGCGAGAAGCCGAACCAGGCCCTTGCCGACGCCCTGACCGGATTCTACAAAATGGCTGGGGTCGAGCTGGTGCGCGAACAGGTCGACGCCGTGCTCGAGCCCCCCTTGACCGAATACGACGTGATCGAGCCAGGATTGCTCGTCCGCACTGACGCCGGCGGCGCCGCGGTCTACGACTTGCGCACGAGCTCGACGATCGTGCCGCGGATGGAGACTCCATCGTATGCGCGGATGCCGGAATTCGACCGGGAACAGATCGTGTTCGCCGCCTCGCCGGTCGCGTGGGATGTGTGGGTGGAAGTCTGGGAACGCGACCAGTCGGGCGGTCGATACCCGCCGCAATTGGTCATCGGGGCCCATTTGCTGCCCAAAATCGCGGGACGAGGCGCGGCGTGAGGGGGGATGGGAGAGGAGATGAGGTGATGAGGTGATGAGGTGATGAGGGAGGCGTGGCGAAAGCGTTACCTCGTTCCCACGCTCTGCGTGGGAACGGCTCTTCGGCCGCTCTGCGGCCACGCCGGACGCGGAGCGTCCAAACAGTGCGTTACCACGCAGAGCCGACCCGCCGCGCGGGTACCCCGAACGAGTGACGAGTAACAGACTCCTGTCTCCTGAGCCCTGAGTGACCAATGACAAGTGACCAATGACAAGTGACCAATGACAAGTGACCAATGACAAGTGACCAATGACAAGTGACCAATAACAAGTGACCAATAACAAGTGACCAATGACAAGTGACCAATGACGAAACCCTTACGGTACGGTATCGTGGGGGGCGGGTTCATCACCGCCTTCCAGCTCAAGGCGCTGCGGCAGGTCCGCGGGGTCGAGGTGGCGGGGCTGGTCTCGCGGCGGCCGCCCGAGCAACTCGCACGCTACGTTCGAGAACACCGGCTCGGCGAAGGGCGCATTTTCGCCAGCGTCAAGGAAATGGTCCCCAACGTCGACGTCGTGGCGCTCTTCGGACCTAATTTCACCCGCTTGGAGGTGGTCGAGGAAATGGTCGACGCGGTCAAGGCCGGCGCGCCCTTGGTCGGCGTGATTTGCGAAAAACCCCTGGCGCGCAACCTGGCCGAAGCCCGGCGAATGGTCGAACTGGTGAGCCGAGTGGGCCTGCCGACGGCCTACTTCGAAAACCAGATTCACATGAAATCGGTCGCCGGCGCGCGGGCGCAGTTGCGCGGCGTGATGGAGGCCATGGGACCGCCGCTTCTGACGCGTTCTGGCGAGGAGCACGCGGGACCGCACAGTGATTGGTTCTGGGACCCGGTGAGGCAAGGGGGCGGAGTGATGAGCGATATGGGCTGCCATTGCCTCGGCGTCGGCTGGTACGCGCTCACTCCTCCCGGCAAAGCGCCGAGGTTCCTCGTGCCTCAGTCGGTCTCGGCCGACTTGGCGCTTTTGAAATGGGGACAACCTCGCTGGCGAAACGAGTTGCTCGCGAAGCACGCAATCGACTATGCACGGACACCGGCGGAGGATTTCGCCACCGGCATGGTCACCTATCGCAATCCCGAAAGCGGCCAACTCGTCAAGAGCCAGTTCACGGTCTCTTGGATGTTCGACAAGCAAGGACTGCGGATGGCGCTCGATGCCGTGGGGCCGGGCTACGCCTTCGAGATGAACACGCTCCGTTCGCCATTGGAGGTGTTCATCGGCGACGTGGCGGCCGCCGGCCTGGCCGACACCGAAATGGCCTTGGAGAAGTCGCAAGCCAGCCGGGGATTATTGACCGTTCAGCCCAACGAGGCCGACCTCTACGGTTACACGGACGAAAACGCCGACGCGGCGACCGCCTTCAGCCAGCGACGCGCCGCCCTTCTCGATTGGCACTACGGGCTGGAAATCGTACGGCTGACGATGGCCGCTTATCTCTCGGCCGAGCGGCGAGCGACAGTCGACCTGACTGACCCTGCCACCTGCCAAATGCTGGAAACGTATGTGCCGCTGATCCAGCAGGGGCGAGGCGCCGAGACACTGAATGGGGGATCATCCCTCGATTGACGGCCCGTCCTAAAGCCACTATCATCAAGGGCTTCCAAACTTGGCTACCAAGCAAACGCAAAGGAGTCTCGCCGCGTGTCAACCGTCCTGGTGAAGCAATTGATCGAAGCGGGCGTCCATTTCGGGCACCGCGCCAGCCGCTGGAACCCCAAGATGCGGCCCTATATTTACGGCCGCCGCAGCCAGATCCACATCATCGACGTGCGCGAGACCATCCGGGGTTTGATCCGTGCCCGGAAATACCTCACCCAGGTCGCCTCCGGCGGCAGTCTGATCTTGTTTGTGGGCACGAAACGGCAGGCCGCCGAAACGGTCGAACGCGAATCGGAGCGTTGCGGCATGCCCTACGTCGCCGAGCGCTGGCTGGGGGGCACGCTCACCAATTTCCGCACCATCCGCAGCCGGCTGACGCGCCTGGAGGAGTTGGAAAAGATTCGCAATAGCGAAGAGATCCAGACGTATTCGAAGAAAATGCAGTCGTCGCTCAACCGCGAATACCGCAAGATGCACCGCAACCTCAACGGCATGCGCACCATGAACCGGCTACCCGAGTGCCTGGTGGTGATCGACCCCAAGAAGGAGCACAACGCGGTCTTCGAAGCGCGTAAGCTCGGCATCACCACCGTGTCCCTGATCGACACCGACTGCGATCCGGACCTGGTCGATCTGCCGATCCCCGGCAACGACGACAGCTTGCGTTCGATCGAATTGGTGCTGCAACAACTGGCCAGCGCGGTGCTGGAAGGCAAGGCCAACGCGTTGCCCGGCCCGGTGCCCGAGGGCGCGCCGGGGGCCTATGTCATGCCGGGCGATCCGGAAGACAAGGACGCAAATTAGAGGAGACGTCGGTTAAGCGGCCCGAGCTGCACGGATGGAAGCCTCTTTTGAGGAGATGATGGGATGTCCCCTCTTCCCCTCCCTCAGGAACGCACGACACAGGAGCATAGGCAACGATGGCGGAGATCACCGCGGCCATGGTCAAGGCCCTTCGCGAGAAGACCGGCCTGCCCATGATGGATTGCAAGAAGGCGCTGGAAAAGACGAACGGCGATCAGGAAAAGGCCGTCGACGAGCTGCGCAAGGAAGGAATCAAGACCAAGGAAACTCGCTTGGGACGCGAGACCTCGGCCGGAAGGATCGCGGTCCATACCGACCACGCGAAGCGCGTGGGCGCCATGGTCGAGTTGCTTTGCGAAAGCGCTCCGGTGGCCAACAGCAAGGAGTTCTCCCAGTTCGCCAACGATCTGGCCAGGCAACTGGCCACGGGCCCGGGCGCCGCCTCGGCCGACGAGCTGCTGCGACAGCCCTCGCTGGCGCTCGTGGGCAAGACCCTGGGCGAGCAGAAGGACGACATGTTCAATCGCATCCGCGAGGTATTCAACGTCGGCCGGATCGCGCGAATCGACGGCGCCTGTGGCGGGTACGCGCACCACGACGGCTCGATGGGCTCGTTGGTCGAGGTGACCGGCGGCACGCCTGAATCGGCCAAGGACGTGGCCATGCACGTCACGGCCTCCACGGCCACCGTCGTCGCGAAGGAGGATCTCGATCCCGCGTCGATCCAGAAGGAACGCGAGATTCTTACCGAGGCGGCGCGCAAGGAAGGCAAGCCCGAAAACATCATCGCCAAGATGATCGAAGGCCGGCTCAAGAACTTTTTCGCAGAGCACGTGCTCTTGGAACAGCCCTTCGTCAAGGACGACAAGCTCACGGTCGGCAAGGTCGCCGCCGACGCCAAGATGAAAGTCGTGCGGTTCATTCGCTGGAAACTGGGCAAACTATGAACGTAGAGAAAATGGCCGACGATACCCAACTTCCGTTCCGCCGCGTGGTGCTCAAGCTCTCCGGCGAGAGCTTCGCGCACGCGGGCGAACGTGGCATCAGCATGGGTGAAGTCGTGCATATCGCCCGACAGACCGCGCGGGCGGCGCAGCGCGGCGTGCAGATCGCCATCGTCATCGGAGGCGGAAACATTCTGCGCGGCGCCCAGTTCACCTCCGGCAATTCGAGCATCCAGGAGGCGACGGCCCATTACATGGGGATGCTCGCCACCGTCATCAACGGCCTGGCGCTGCAAGACGCCTTGGAATCGCTGGGGTGCGAAACACGGCTCTCGACGGCCATTCGCATGGACGGCGTGGCCGAGCCCTACATTCGCCGCCGTGCCCACCGGCACCTCGAAAAGGGGCGGATCGTGATCCTTGCCTGCGGCACCGGCAGCCCCTTCGTGACCACCGACACGGCCGCCGCCCAACGCGCCTTGGAGCTCGATGCCGACATCCTGCTCAAAGCCACTCGCGTGGACGGGGTCTATAGCGACGACCCGGAAAAAAACCCGCACGCCGTGCTCTACAGCGACTTGACCTACACCCAGGTCCGCGAACAGAACTTGCGGGTCATGGATCCCACGGCGATCGCCCAATGCATGGAGCACGACATGCCGATCCTGGTGTTCAACTTCAAGAAAGAGGGCAACATCGAACGCGCGGTGGCCGGCGAACGGGTCGGCACGTGGATCGGCAGCAAGGGGACCGGCGGCAAGGCGATTCGCGGCAATTCGATCGGCGGCAGGGGGGCCGCTACGCGGGCTTGAGGGTCGAAAACGCGATCGCCTTGTGCTAGAATCCCAGAGCACGCTTTCCTCGACGTTCCGTGATCGAATCTGTAAGGAACGCCCTCCGTGGCGTTCCGTGTTCCGTGAATCGAGGTCGCCACCGTTTCACGGAACGCCACGGAGGGCGTTCCCTACAGACCAACTCAACGCTCAACCCCTCATCCCTCACCAAACTGTCATGAGCGCCGAAGAAATCCTGCTCGACGTAGAAGAACGCATGGAGAAGGCTGTCGACGTGCTCAAGCACGCCTTGGCCGGCATTCGCACGGGCCGCGCCAACCCGGGCCTGGTCGATTCGTTGCGGGTCGAGGCCTACGGCTCGCCGACGTCGCTCAAACAGCTCGCCTCGATCGGCGCGCCGGAACCGACGCAGATCGTCATCCGCCCGTTCGACCCCGGCACGCTCAAGGACATCGAAAAGGCGATCCAGGCCAGCGGCCTGGGGCTGAATCCGCTCAACGATGGCAAGCTCATCCGGCTCAACGTCCCCCCCTTGTCGACCGAGGTCCGCCGCAAACTGGTCGGACGGATCAAGGAGTTGACCGAGGAGACCAAGGTGGCGGTCCGAAACGTCCGCCGCGACGGAAACAAGCTGGCCGACCAGGAGGAGAAGGAGAAAATCCTTTCCGAGGACGACCGCGACGGCGTCAAGGAGGAGATCCAGGATCTGACCAAGAAGTTCGAAAACCGCGCCAACGATTTGGCGAAGGCCAAGGAAAAGGAGGTCATGGAAGATTGACCCGCGCGGCCGCCAGTGTGGTTCGAGAGCCGAGGGTGCTGGTGCTGGCGCACCGGGGCGACAGCCGCGCCGCCCCCGAGAACACGCTCCCCGCGTTCGCTTCGGCCGTGCGGCTCGACGTCGATCTGGTCGAGCTCGACTATGTCCATTCGGCCGACGGCGTGCCGATCGTCTTTCACGACGACACGCTCGATCGCGTCACCGATGCCCGGAGCGTATTTGGCGAGCGGGATGTTCCTGTCGCCTCGAAGAACCTCGCCGCGCTGCGCCGCCTTGATGCCGGCAACTGGTTTGGCGCGACGTTCGCCAGCACGCGAATTCCCACGCTCGAAGAGGCCCTGCGGCTCATCGGTCCCGCCACGTTAACGATGATCGAGCGAAAGGCCGGCGACCCCGCCACGCTGGTGAACTTGCTGAAAAGTTTGGAAATGGTCGACCGTGTGGTCGTCACCGCTTTCGACTGGCAGTTCCTCACCGAGTGCCACAAGTTGGAGCCTCGCCTCGTGCTAGGGGCTTTGGGCACGAAGACCTTGACGGCCACCCAATTGGAGCAGGCGATTTCGGTCGGCGCCGGCGTGATCGGTTGGGATGACGGCTTCGTAACGGAAGAGCACGTCGAACGGGTCCACGGCCGCGGCCTGAGGGCTTGGGTTTGGACCGTCGACGACCCGCACCGCGCCCAACAGCTTATCGCCTACGGCGTCGACGGTCTGATCAGCAACCTGCCGGCCCAGGTGCAAGCCGTCGTGCGGAGAGTCAAGGGGGACGTAGAATCAGGCTAACTTGTGGGGCATCGCTTAGGCGCTGCCACCAGCCACCACTTTCTCGTGGCAAAATGTCCAAACTCTCGTTTCCGTCCGAGTGGAGTATCGGCTAAACTCGGAGGGTATTCTTCGTCGGCCCCAAAGAGCTTCCAAGATGACGATCCGCATCAAGGGCCCCGCCATTTTCCTTGCTCAGTTCCTGCGGAACGAATCGCCGTACGACAATCTCCGCG
>DATLQY010000426.1:0-2066 GCA_035534975.1 Pirellulales bacterium | reverse complement strand
GCGGAGCTTGGTGTGGCCAAAGACAATCCGCGGGCTCAGGGTCTCTATGAGCGGCTGGGCTATGTCGTCGTGGCAAACGCCATTGATCACTGGTCGTTCACAACCCCCGAAGGGGAGACTCGGGAAGTCGAAGAATCCGAGTGGATCCTGCGCAAGCAGCTTGGCTCGGAGCACTGGGGATCCGGCTTGGTACAATGTTCTGCTATCCATCCCACCGCCGAGGAACCCGCATGCCGGAAGACAAAAACGAACTCCTTGAGTACTACCGGACGACGCGCGATGCCCTGCTCGCGGCAATTGAGGGCCTGAGCGACGCGGCGATGACCGAACCGTCGCTCGATGGTTGGTCCGTGAAAGACCACCTGGTGCACCTGGCCGCGTGGGACGAAATCCGCGCCAGTGAAGTGGAGCGCATCTCCGCGGGCCACGATTCCGCGTGGCGGATGTCCGGCGACCAGGACGACACATACAACGTCCTCTCGACCGACCTGCGGCGAGGGCTCTCGATCGAGCAGGCGCGCTGGGAGGTGGAAACGTCTCGGCGGCGGTTGCTCGAGGCGATCTCAACGGCAAGCACACGTGGGCTCGACGCTTCGCTGTACGGCGAGGCAGCGATTCGCAGTTCGCACGAAGCTGAGCACGTGGAGTGGATTCGACGTTGGCGGGGCGAAAAGGGGCTGCGCCAGAAGAGCGTTGTTTTGCAAACAAAAAACCGTCGTTCAACGGGTTGAACGGGTTTGTGGCGATTCGACGATCGAACGACCGGGCATTCCCAAAAAAAACACGCGTTGAACGCGTCTTTTGGCGCGTTCGTGTCGTGGCGGTCGCGATGGCCACCGCGCGCTGCGGCGGGGCGAGGCGTCAAAAACATCGGTTTGTTCAACAAACGATTCGGTTTGTTCATTGCGCGCATCGCGACGCGCGGCGCGGTCGTCAGGTTGCCCGGCACGGTTGCGGCGGTTTTTTGCGGTCGATACGCGGTCGAACGCGGTTATGCGCGGTACCGTGCGCTGCGGCGTGCGCTGCGGCGTGCGGGTGGGGCCTGATGCTGCTGGATCGCCGGCACGAGGGCCGGGTTGCCGGTAATGAGGGAGCCATGTGGTGAGGTTGGGGGGTTGGCGGTGGAGGTGGAAGGGGCGGGTGGCGCGGGGCCCTCACCCCTGAGCGAGTTCGCTCGCTTGCGGAACGACCTCAACAGGGCTCGCCGTTGTACGTGGCGATTTGCCAGATGTTTCCGGCCGGGTCTTTCACCATCCCCCGGAGATCGCCGTACGGCACGATATACGGCTCTTCGAGTGATTTCGCGCCAGCTTCGATTGCTCGCTGGTACGTCGCTCCCGCGTCTTCGACGTAGAGATGAAGCAGCGATGGCATGGCCTCGCGCGGCCCGACGCCGCTGATCATCACGATCGAGTCGCCAATGCTGAGCTGCGCCGGGCTATGGGCCTGGAACTCGCCGACTGCGCCGAAGGCTTGCTTGAGGAACGCCACGAGCGCAGAGGGGTCGTGGACGATGAGTCGCGGGGTCACGGAATGGAAGCCTTCGGGAACTCCCTTTGTCATCGGAGCCATACTTCTAGGCGCTTCAATGGGCGCTATCCTACACGGCAAGGGGCCACCATTCATCGCCTCGCCGCTACGTTTATCCAACCATCCGCGCCTTCGTTGCAGCTCGGGTTCCATGGCGTCTCCCACAGCTCGACGAGTGACAGGCCAGCGCCCGAAACGAGTTCAGCCCACTCGCCAGCGCGCCAGTAGCAGTAATACAGCGGCGACTTGACCGAGCGTCCGGGCACGAAGCCTCGCGTGTCGCCGCTCTGGACGCTGCAATAGAGGCCGCCACCCGAGCGGAGAACCCGCGCAATCTCCCTGAGCGCCGCAGCCGCCGGTTCAGGCGCGAGGTGCAGCAACGACGCGGACGCCCAGACGCCGTCGAACGACTGAGCTTTGAACGGCAGATAGACTGCATCGCCGACGATGAAACTGGCGTGCGGAAGTCGTCGACGGCCGATCTTGAGCGCGTCGACAGCGATGTCGATTCCCGCAACTTCGAACCCGGCCCCCGC
>DATLQY010000425.1:0-5490 GCA_035534975.1 Pirellulales bacterium | reverse complement strand
GACGACCGCCCATGCGAAGTTCAGTCAATCCTCTCGAAGGTAAGACCATCAACCGGAAAGCCGGATGCGGGAAAACTGCACGTCCGGTTTGGAGGGAGGGGGGGCCGAACCCAATCGGCCCTCCCTACCCCTATCAAAGACGCCAGCGTCAATGGCCCTGAGCGTCAATGGCCCTGACTGCGCGTCACTTTGAGCTTTTCAAGTAACCGCGCTGCCATTGGTTCGCCCCCCCAGTCATTCCGCTCATCCTGCGCCGCGACCTGTTCAAGATACCGAACCGCCGACAGCCGTTCCGACGGAAAGGACGCCAGCGCAAAGGCGGCGCGACATCGGTTGTCGGGATCGAGAAGCGGCGCGGCCAGGACCATGTGCAATTCGGCGGCGAGCGGCTCGGCCCGCGAACCCAGCGTCCACACGACATCGAGAAGATCTTCCGAAATCCAATTCGAGGGCACGTCGCCGTCGAGACTCTCGCGGCGCTCGCCCGCCGCCAAGTAACTCTTCAGACTCGATATCACGGCGCGATTCTCCGGGTCGATGCGCGCCAACGCCACAACCGCTGTGGCCTCCGGCCGCTCTCGATCGCGCTTGGCCAGGCGAATTAAGGCGGGTATCGCCGCCGACGCGTCGGGGCCGATTCGGCCCAGCGTCCACGCCGCGAACAAGCGATGGAAATCAGTCTCTTCGCTCCATGGCTCTTCGAGCATGCGCACTAGTGTCGGCACCGCCGAGCGGCTGCCGGGACCGATTCTGCCGAGTGCGATGATTGCCAAGTCCCGAACCTCGAAAGGATCGCTCCAAGTGTGCGGGAGTCCGTCAGGGAACCAATCGACCGGTAGCCACGCTGTGTTGCCCCACCCCCACGCTTCCAGTGGACCTGAGCGGTCTCCCAGCAGACTAATCAACCGCGGCACCGCGTCGGCGGCGGCTGGTCCGATTTCTCCTAACGCTTTCGCGGCGAGCGCTCGCGTTGGCGGGCGGGGGTGCCCCAAGACCTCGACTAACCTCCCGACGGCTGCCGGCCCAACTCGACCTAGAAGGGCTGCCGCCGACGAGCCCGGGGGATTGGCTTCGAAATCTCGCGCTTTTCTCGTCGTTAATTGGGCGATCAGGAAATCCATCGTTGGCGCCGCGGCCGGACCCAGTCGGGAAGCGGCAAGAAACACCAACGAGTCGGCGGCCGTCTTTGGATCGTCGTCCTGCGCAAACTCGACAAAAGTCGGCAAGACCACTTCGGCCGACACGCCGCCTGCCGCTAGTATCCGCGCCGCCAATAACCGTTCGGAAGGACGACTTCCACTCAAGGCGGCGTTCAATTGCGAACGCGTCGTTTCGTCCAACACTCCGATTTTTCGCAACGCCTCGATTGTTTCGGATCGGCGGTAATCATCGTCGGATTGGATGAGCTTCACCAGGCGGGGCACCACCGGCGAGGCGTCCTCGCCAATTTCACCCAATACCCAGACCGCATGGCGTTGTATGTCCTCGTCGAGATCGTCCAAGAGGGCCGTCAGCACCGGCACCAATTCCGGCACCTCGGAGCGGACGCGCGGCCCGAGGTTGACGAGCTGATGGGCGGCCCTCAATCGCGCGGACGGGCTGCCGCGCGACAGGATGGTCCTCAAGAGTGGCAGCGCCGCCGGCCCGACTCGCCGCAGCAGGGGGTGCGACAAAGGATACTGTGGGCCCCAGCCACCGGGTAAAGCGAACCCGTTAATGCCGAGCTTTTCCACGTCGAAAAGCGTCAGTAGTTTCGGGTCCACGTCCAATAGCGTTGGTAGTTCGCACACCATTCCGGCCGCCCGCGGACCGAGCGCCGCGCAATAATCCAGGGCGCCATAGCGCAGAAACACGTCGTCGGATCGCACCGCCTCGACCAGTACGGCCAGACTCTCGCGGTCAACCAAGTCGACCGCCCCAAGGGCCGCGGCCATCGCCAGAGCGACGCGAGGATCAGGGTCGTGCAATCGTTCGCGTAATGCGCCGGCGGCCTGCCGCGCCTCGGTTCCCAGCCTCAGCAGTTGCTTGGCCGCCGCGATCCGCGCGTCGGGCGATGGGTGCGCCAAGTACTCGATCAGGGGCGGCACGGCCGACGCCGGTGGGACCGGCAGGTTCTCGTACAGAATACGATCGGCCGTCGCCTTGAGCGCGGCGTCATCGCCGGAAACCGCGTCGATCAATACGGGAATCGCCGCTAACGTGGGATTAGGACCAAAGCTTGGAAGGATATCATCCAACTCGCCCCCGTCCAGCAACTTGCGCACGACCAGTCGAAAGTCGCCGCCACTGCGAACGATGGCTTTGCCCGCCGAAAGCCGGACATCTTCGTCGTCGAGCAAAGGCACGAGGGCGTGCCAATCGCCCCCAATCTGCGACAAAGCCCACGCGGCGGTGCCTCGGACATCAGAGCTCTCGTCTTTGAGTGCGGCAACCAGTGACGATTCGGCGGTCCTGGCTTTGCGCCCCATTCGACCGAGGCGCTTCGCAGCCTCGTCGCGGACGCCCTCGCTCTCGTCGTGGAGCTGCCGGCGGAGTTGGCTGGCCGGATCCACCCAGTGGCCGAGCCAAAGGCCGAATATGGTGACGACGGCGAACATCGTGAGCAGCGAAAACTGGAACCAGCGCCGTTTCGGCGTCAGCAGGCTCACGACTTTGGCGAGGGGCGCGTACATGATATTCAGCTTGACGAAAGGGCGCACGCATAGCAAGAGCCGCGTCGCACGTCGAGCGCGCCCTTTCAGGGCCGCCAACGGATGTTTAGACCGCACCAGGGGCGTTGCCCCTGGCTATTACAGCGCGCCCTTTCAGGACGAAAGCCGCGTCGCGCCCCTTTGGAGTGCGGCGTCGCACCTTGCTCGAGAATTCGCAATGCCTGGGGTGGACACATCATGGTCCGTTCATCGGTCGGAGCTCCGCGCCTTGGCAATCGGCAACTTGCCCCATCGCTGCCCACCGCTTTCTCCCCTGCCCTGCCCTGCCCTCCCTCCTCTGCTCGGCGGCCTTGAAAAATCGCCGCACGGCTGAAGGGGCTGCAACTTCCCGCCGGCGACGAGTTGGGCGGCGCCGGACGGCGCCAACGCTCCCTGTCGTCGCCTCCCTTACCTGGCGGCGTGAAAAGGTCAGTCCGTGCTGGACTCGGCTGGCTCGCTTCCAGATGCTACGGCCGCTTGGCCCGTCGAGAATGCGCATGCCAGCTTCTCAATCATGCCCGCGGCCTCCCGAACGTCCCGCGTGTACGTCGGAGGCAGCACGTAGCTCAATCCTCGTGTGGCCGCAATTCGATACGATCCGGCCGCGTCACCCTCCGGATACCAGCCCGCTTCGATGAGCACCCCGGTTGGGGTTTCGACCTCCACCATGTCTTGGCCAAGGTCACACGGGTCATCCGAATCATACAGGAAGCCGGTGACGGTACACCCTGACTTCTTCGGGAGATCAGGAGTTATCTTGTTCATCATTGACACCTAATTTCCGCAGCGCGGTAATGGATATTGGCCGGCCGTGGATCGCACCTCCGGAACGGTGCCACTCAGCGAAGACGTATCGCGTCAGCTCGCCGCAACAGGCGCCCACGATCTGCTCGGTCTCCAAGTAATAGGTCCGCTTGTTGGGGGAAGCGTGAATCTCGGTTCCGTTCTCGACGCATTGAAATTCAATTTGGCGCACCGCCTCGTCGGTCCCGAAAAGGTAGGGATGGTACTGCGATGCTCCCTCATTGTCCTCGCTCCACTTCAGCGCTTTACCGCTGTCCCAGTCCCGGCGCGTTGCTTTTCGGTGCTTCTTGTACCGCTGCCAGACTTTGGGCCAAGCTACTTCGGCCATCATGGCATTGTAGTTCCAGAACCGGCGTGCGGCAATCACTCCAACAGGGCAACATGGTCCGCACTCCAAAATGACCTTTGCCTTTGGCCAAGGATCGTCTAGAGTCCGCCCCGCGCACGGCTGCGCGCAAGCAAGCCCATGCTATCACGGAGGATGTCCCATGCCGGGTTTCAAGGTCCATATCACCGCCAGCACCATTCTGGGCGTCGGCTACGGCGCGACGGCGCTCACGGTGTTCGAGGTTCCGGCGCCGACCTGCTTGCTGGCGACGGGATTGTGCAGCGTGTCGGGCATGCTCCCCGACCTGGACAGCGGGCCGGGCATCCCCCTGCGCGAGAGCCTCTGTTTCTCCGCCGCCTTCGTGCCGATGCTGCTCTTCGACCGCGCGCGGGAAATGGGCTGGACCCACGAGTCGATGGTCCTGGCCGGGGCATTGCTCTATCTGCTGATACGTTTCGGATTGGGCCATTTCCTGCGGCACCACAGTATCCACCGGGGCATCTACCATAGCATCCCCGTCTGTATGATCTTCGCCGGCCTGGCGTTCTTGCTGTGCAACACGGGCGACCTGCCGGTCCGCTACTACAAGGCGGGGGCCGTCGTGATCGGTTTCATGTCGCACCTCATCCTCGACGAAATCTGGAGCGTCGAACGCAAGGGATTGAACTGGCACTTGAAAAAATCGTTCGGCACGGCCGTCAAGTTCTGGGCCCCATGCTGGTGGTCGACGACGATCGCCTACGTCGGCCTGGCCGCCGTCACGTCGCTCGTGTTGAGCGACCCGATCTGGGAAGGCGTCTCGCCCACGGCCAAGGAGTTGCACGAGATCGCCCAGGGAGACATCGTCGATCCGACTGAGAAAGAGCTCGACACGATCGAATCGGACATCGAATCGGACGTCGAGACGGCTGAGAAGAAGCGACAAGAGACGGTCGCGGCGGACGGGGAGAAAGTCAGCAGTAGGTCAAAGGCAACAGGCCAAAGGCAGTAGGAGGGATTTCGAATTTGGGATTGCGGATTGCGGATTGGAGGCGACGGAGAGGGCGAAAGTCGGACGTCGGAACGGTGAATGTTCCCCTCATCCCCTCATCCCCTTTTCTCCTCTTCCTGCCTTTCCACCTTGCTCCTGACTCCTGACTCCTGACTCCTTCGTTTCCACCAGCAACGTCACCGGGCCGTCGTTGACCAACTCGACCTCCATGTGCCGCCGAAAGCGGCCCGTTGCCACGGTCAAGCCCTTGGCCCTCACAGCCTCGACGAAGAGCTCATAAAGGGCCTCGGCCTTTTCCGGCGGCGCGGCGTCGATGAAGCTGGGACGTCGGCCGCGGCGGCAATCGCCCAAGAGCGTAAATTGGCTGACCACGAGCATCGCCCCGCCGACGTCGGCCAGCGCCAGGTTCATCTTGCCCGCCGCGTCGTCGAACACTCGCAGCCCCGCGAGTTTGTCGGCCAGCCAGCGGGCGTCGTCAGCGGTGTCGTCATTGGCCACGCCCAAAAGCACCAATAGCCCGTGCTCGATGCTGCTTGTGATCTCGCCCGCCACGGTCACTTGCGCTCGGCTGACTCGCTGCACGCATGCTCGCATGGGATGGTCTCGTGTCGAGGATCGAAGACGGCCAGAATACAATCTGCCGAGAGGAAGTGCAAAGGAGTCAGGAGAGCCAACCC
>DATLQY010000424.1:0-8570 GCA_035534975.1 Pirellulales bacterium | reverse complement strand
GAGGTTCACCCCGCTGGGGTGGTAACTGCTGGCCGAGCCCTCGAACATGCCGGCAAAAAGAAACCCACATGAGCGGCCGTTGGGGGGCGAAATATGGGTGTAAACGGTATTCGAACCCGATTCGCTGGTCCACGGGGCGCCGGTGTTCGACCACATTTGGTTGGCCAGGTTGTACGGGTCGAGCTGCATGCAGAGTTGATAGGCGTTGAGAGGGCTTGTGGGGATGGCGGGCGACCAAAAATTGTCGCTCTCCGGGGTCGCTAGGCTGTTGTTGAAGTCGCCCGTGATCATCTCGGAAAACGCGCCCGTGTGGCTCGTGCCGTCGCGAATATCGGCGATACGAACGACCTGGCCGAAAACGAACGCGCCGTTGGGCGCGGGCATGTTTCCATGGCCCTGCGCGATCACCGACGGCCACGTCGGCTGGCCCCTCAAGATGTTGTTGCCGTAGTTCCCGAAATAGCTGAGCTGAGAGCCAAAAGGTTGCGACGCCGCCGCAGCAATCAGTGCCGGCAGGAAGCCCGGCCCCGGGGCCGGCGGAGTCGGAATCATCGAGCCTGGGTCCGAGGGGCAGCGGAATATCGGGACCGGGTACAACGCCGCCGCCAGGTTCACCGGGTTATCCCAGGTGAGATTGAAATTGAGCAGATCCTTAAGGGCCGTCTGTTCAAGGTAGGGCAAGAGTCGGGCCTGTTCCGACCAGTCGAGAATGAAGCCGCTGTTGATCGTGCCGGTTGGATTATTTGGATCGTTGACATCCTGGAAGCCGGCCGGAGGAAAGGCCTTGAAGATGTCGTGGTAGTTGTGCATGGCGATGCCGAATTGCTTGAGATTGTTCACGCATTGCGTGCGCCGCGCCGATTCGCGGGCCGCCTGCACGGCCGGCAGCAAGAGCGCGATCAGGATACCGATGATGGCGATCACGACGAGCAATTCAATGAGGGTGAATCCGCGATTACAGCGTTTCATGGGGTAGTACCTGTGCAAGGAGGGAAAATAATGAAAAACGAAAACACAAAACGATTGAAGTCTACGAAGCGGCTGGTTCACGGTGGCAACTGTCGCCGGGCTTCCGCGAGCAGCGATTTCAACTTCGTGTCGCGTTCGAGATAAAGACGATCTTCATCGGCGCCGCGGGCCACGGCCAAGTCCGACATCTCGCCTAAGAGCCCCATCGCGGTGTTGAGACTCTCGGCGAGCGGACCCGGCGGCACGGAATCGACCGCCGGCCGCGCCGCGCTCAGCCGGGACTGAAACTGCGCTTTCAAGTCGCCGGAATACTGGTTTTCTCGGAGTTTGTTGCGAGCGTAATTCAGTTTGTCGCGCATATCATCGACGCTCGACAACACCGGGCGGCCCGACTTGTCGACTCTAGGCCCGCCGACGATCTGCCGACCGAAGTAGCCGCCGGCCCCCACGGCAAATACCGCCGCCAAACCAACGACCGCTTTCAACAGCTTGGCCCCGTCGACTCCCATGGTAAAACCTGGGTGGGGCCTGCGCGGCGCGGTTGGCGGCGGGGCGGGTCGTGCCGGTTTCTTCTTTTTTTCCTTTTTGGGCTTCACGGCGCTGGCGGGCTTCGTCGGCTCGACGGCCGATGAGGCCGACGGCGGCGGCACAACGACGGCTGGTGCTTTTCGAGGTGTCGATGGTTTCGCAGGCGCGGTGGTCACGTTTCGCTCCGCCAAAGAGGGATCGTCGTGAATTCGTTCGGCACTGCGAACCGGTTCGGCGGCGGTAGGCGGCGAGAATGGCATATCGACGGTCCTTGCCGCCCAAGCGATCAAACCGATGTCACGCGGAGCGCGCGAAGACGATAGCGATTCGCCCCTGGTGGGCACGGACCGTCTGGTGGGCACGGAAAAGTCGAACTCGGTGGCGGAGTGGTCCGATTGCGCGAGAGCCGGCGCAATCTCTTGTTGGTACGGTTCGTCGTCGCTTGTCGACGGGACCGCCGCGAGGTGCCGCGCCAGTTCCGGAATTCGACCTGCTTCGACGCGCACTCCGTCCGTTCCGCAACGGACGTCGTGCTGCGGCTTCAGCACGCCTTTGTCGGCGAGCTCCACCAGATTCTCCCATGGCATCGGCCCCAATTCGCTCCCCAACACGATGCAGTACCAATTGTCATGCATGGTCAGATTCTCTTGATGGTTATTTGCCGGTCGCCTCGGCCGCTGCCGCGGCAGCCGGCAACGGCGTGGCGGCGGCGTAGCGTTCCAACAAGCACATCACAATCGCCTGTTCGAGCTCTGCCGTTTTGAAACCAAACGGTCCTCGGCCGTTCTTGAAGGCCACGATTCCATTCGGATCGACCACATACAGCCTCGAAGGCATGCCGCTGTAGGCATGGCCGACGGGATCGTTGATCTCGTCGACCAAAAGCGGCATCGAGTAATTCAGCTTCGCGTGGCAAACCTGGGCCACCGCCGCACGCTCGTCGAACGTGCGGGGTTGTGCGAAGTCGACCCCCGCCTCGCTGTTCTGTAGCATCGCCCAGCCATCCGACGGGTGCGCCTCGCGCACGTAGACCGAAAGAAAAATGGCGTCGTCCTTGTAGCGCTGGCAGAGCTCGTCGATCATCGGGTACGAGCCGCGAAACGGTCCGCAGGTGAAGTTGCCGAAGACGAGTACGACCGGCTTCGAGCCCCGCAGATCGCTTAGCCGGATGGTCTGCTTGCCGTCGTGCGTCTTGAGCGTAAAGTCCGGGGCGGGGTCACCGGGACTTGGCCCCTCGTTGATCGACCCCGTCTCTCCCGCGAACAGCCCTCGAACCAGCAGTTCCGGCGTGGGCGCATCGCCCGGCTTGAACGAACCGGAAACGCCCGTCAGCAACGCGTCGCGCAGGTCGTCGGCCGTGGCATAGTCCTTTCCCAGCGCAGCCTTGTCGAAAAAGGCCGCCAACTCTTCTCGCGTCAGGCGGAGATCGCCGTCGACGTTCATCTTGCGGAAGAGGCGGTTGACAAACGACGACATCTGCACGTACGGGTTGCGGTCCGACCAGTCGAAATCGTCCGCGACGATCCGCCCATCCTTGTTTCGGTCCAGCTTTGCGAACCATTCGGGCTTGCCGCGGAATGCCTCGGCGGAAATGCCATCGCCGGAATCGTGCAGGCCGGCAAGCCAACCCCAGTCGTAGCGCGTCTGCGCCGGACCGAACCAAGCTTGTCCGGATCCCATCTGCGAGCCGCGCGCAATCGCAATCAACATGCGGATCGCTTCGGGCGGATGGTGTCCGGCGTAAATCTTTTCCAACCACTCCGCCGTCTCGACGGAACCCGAAAATGGCGCGGCGGCTGGTTCCACCGCTGACGGGGCCGATTTCGCGTCACCCGCCGCGGCAGTTGGCGCCACGGCAGTTGGCGCCGCGGCGGCCGGTGTCGCGGCGGGCGGATCGGCATTCACGAGGTTCGCGAACATGGCAATGCCCAGCGCCAAAAGCGCGACGGTGAACCTGTTTCCACGCAACATGGCAGAATTCCTCCGAGTAGGCGGTGAAAGAGAACAGGATTCAGCCGGCCAAGAAGGCGACCAAGCATGAACGCAGCACACCGTTGGAACGGCGGATCAACTCCTGGCAGTGCCGCCCATCGGCTTTCAGCCGGTTACGCAGCACGACGGCATGGGGCAAACCCACCTGTTCCGTTGTCCTGGGGTACCGGCGCTTTGTCTCCCGCCGCGGAACGGCCGTTGTACGAGCGGAGGCGTCTTTCGAGATCGACCGAGCGGCCGATTCAAGTCCCTGAACCCGGTCCTCCAAAGTGTCGATGCGGTCGGAGACGGCGGCTGCGAGTCGGGCCAATCTCAGCGCGATTCTACTCCGGTAGCCATCGGGAACGATCTGATTGCGAACGCGATCCAACATGGTCAAGGTCCTCTCATTTTTGGCTTCGGTTGTGTTACGATGCGCCCGCCTACGGGGCCCCCGATCATTCGGCGTGAGCCGATAACGATGGAGTGCGCCGTCGGGCGTCGGCCTCTGTCGCGTCAGGATGGCCTGGTGGCCGTCACGGTGCGCAGTGCATGATTGACAACCCAATGAGGTGCGTCAGGAAAGGGTGGACGGCCGCCATGCCACACACTCGCGCGAAGAATCGCGAACGAGCGCGGAATGGCCGTCAGACGTTGGCCGAGACACCACCAAACGCACGCCGACTAGCCGCGGACGCAGGGTGGCCGCAACGGCGGGAGGAAGTGACCTTCAAGCTCCAGGAATGATTCCTGAAACCAGGCGCGGGACCGATCGGTCGCTGTGAAGAATTCCGCGAATTGCCAGTAGACCCAATCGGGGCCCCCGGCCTCGCGGTTGCCTCGTTCCGGCGCGACGGGAAGCGAACGGCGCCTCTGGCAACTCGGGCTGTTGCACGGAACATCGGGAGGCGTTTCACCCCGCGAAAGTCCGTGGTTCGCGCCGCTCTTGTTCGCCGACTCGCCGGAGTGGTTGGCGTGCTTTCCGCCAATCATCACATAATCGCCGCAGGTCGCTTCGGCTTCACGGCTGGCGAGCGAAAGCACGAGGACGCAAGCCGCCACAAGCCTGAAGCTTGCAACCGCAAGCCAAGCTGCCGTCGGCCAGTTCCGGCCGGCTCGTTTCGCGCCAAGCGACATCTTGATAAAGTCCGGGAATGCACGCACGAGACCTAAAACGCCGTTTATCCTACGAAGCCGCTAAGGGATTGTCAACGGAATTCCTGGTAATTCTGGTAATTAACTGGTAATTAGCTGGTGCCCCGCTTCCAGCGAGGAGGCGAAATTGACGTGCTGAAGAGAGTGGGTAGAATCAACGAACTCTGCCACCACTGAGGTTCGCTCGAATTCCCAAGGCAATTCTCGCTTGATTCGAAAACATGGGATCGATTCGCAGCCGTCCATCGTGTGTCAGCGACGACCATGTGGCCTCACGCCAGGGCAAGGCTGTTTGCGATGGCGCCGCCGGCGGGCATGACTGTTGCAACCCATCTGACCAACGCGGCCTGCCGGGTCATGGGATTTCGTCACGCGGCTGTTGCATGCGTTCAAAATGGAGGGACCGACCTTAACGACCCACGTGGCCCTATGGCACGCCCAAGCGAGTCCCTGTCAGGCTCCTTCCCTTGTCGCCCCCCCAAAAAAAACCAAGGCCGACACGAGCACGGCGGTCCCAAAAACGGTCCGAACCGTCGTTGCGCGGTGCCGATTTTCACGCCTGATAATTAACGATCCCTTGCACATCCGTTTTCTGGAGGCAATGAAGATGAGAAAGAAGATTGCAGCTACGGTTCTGTCGTTGCTCGTGGCCGCTTATTGCACCTTTGGTTTCATGGCGAGTTTTGAGGGGGGAGCCGATCCTTCGCACGTGTTTAAGGTCGGGTACGCGGTGGTGGGCGTCGGAGGCCTGGTCGCGGCGATATTGTACGCGATTCGGAAGCCTAGCGCCGGTTGAAAACGGTCCAACTCGCCGCGTACTGCCTTGGTCAGCCGCGCGAGGCGGGCGAGGACGGGAAGTCGGGTAGAACCTGTCCGTTCTCCGTTGACGTCGTCGAAGAACTCCAGCCGCGTCGTCCGTGCCAGCCTTTCCACTTTTAACTTTTCACTCTCGACGATCCGCTTGCGACTTTCCCGGCTCTCCGGCTTCCCTTCCTCGTCAAGCCTTCCATTCCTTTCGCACCGTGTTCCTCTTCGCAACCGGCGGCGGCGCCCGAGAGTAATTGCCGCACCAACCAGGGTGGCACGAACGAAACGCAGCCGATGAGCATCACCAGCCCAAACGTGATCATCCCCATGCAGAAGGCGATGCCCAGGTGTAGCGGAATCGCCAATGCCAGCACCAAGGGGCGCAAGAGCCGCGGCCAGACCGCCGCGCAGAAGAAAAGCTCCCAATAAACCGTGACCTGGGTGATGACGGCCACCGTCAGCGGCCAGGCGGCCAACCATGTCATGTCGAGCGATTGGTATTCGAGATTGGCCACCGCGCCCCAAATGGCGTCGCCGCCCCACCACGATTCGCCGTGGAGCTTTCCAAGCCCGGCGAAAAAGTAGATCACGCACATCTGGATTTGCACCAAACGGATGGCCAGATTCGCGCTGGTGCTCGGCTCGGCCTGCGGCAGCCGCCCTCGCGCCCTCCGCGCCGCCCGAAGCCGGTCGAGCGACCAGGCCGCTCCGCTGGGCCCAATCATCAGGTACATGGCCAGCATGCAGTTGATCTGATCGAGACCAAACAGCGCGCCGGGCACGCGGTTGACGTACGAGACGGCAATCAGGTAGGCCAACACGCTCGTGACTCGGCTGAACAGGCCCAACGTCAGCATTGCGAACACGACCAGTGCCGCGATGTGCGCCGTCCAAAGCGCCGCGGGCGAACGGAGCAGCCAGAGATAACTCCACACGTAGCTCCTGGCTTCGTTGGCGCCGTGCGCCAGGGCCGCGGCCTCGGCGGAAACCCAGCTAGCGCGACCGAAGAAGTCGGTCAATCCGAGCGTCCAAACGAGGTGCGTGTAGAGCAACATGGCCCCTGCCAGAATGCGGACCAGGGCCAACGTGGCCGGGTCGGCCGGTGTGAACCAGAAGCGGTTCCAGCCCGCCACGGCCTCGCGACGCAATTCGCTCAAGTAGCCGCGGACCAGGTTCATTGCCGCTCCTCCGCGACCTTTGCCACGGCGACCGCATCGTCGAAGTCGTCGGCCGCGTAGGTTCCCAGCTTGCGCGTGCGGTACAGCCCTGGATCGTCGAGTTTCATTCCGTCGAGCACTTCCTGGGGTGAGGGGATCAAGTGTTCGACAAAGTAGAGCGTCACACGGTTGGCCTCGTGTTTGTCCAGCAAGTGCCGCGCATACGAACGGGAATACGCGCGTTGTCTCTCGGATAGCGGCTGTTTTTCCCACGGCAAGCGTGGGTCGCCGGGCTCGCTGAGCGCCATGATGAACTCGCTGAGCATGAAGTGCCGGTGGTACAGCAACCGCGGCCAGTGTTCACCACGGTCTGGGAAAACGCCTTTGAGGCGGTTTCCGTCGGCAAGCTCCAACTCGTACCGCACCAGGTGGCTTGGGCCCGGGTCGGGTCCGAAGAACTTGTAACCGTGGTTCAGGTAGGCGACTTCGAGGTAAGGGCGGTAGAACCGCCCCAGGAAACGGCCCATGATCGAATCGGGCACCGACAGCGGACCCACCAGGAGCGCCACCACGTGCAGTGCCACCAACATGCTGACCAGGGCACGGACGCGCGGACTCCAGCGCATGGGCGCCGGGGCGGCGCCCGCGGGGGCAACGGAGTTGGATGGCTGGTTCGGCATGGCAAGAATCCCTAAGGTGGCTTATCGGCACGAATCAACCGTGGTTGGCAGTTTGGCGAAATGACAAACCCTCGCACAGGTCGGAACCTGTGCGAGGGTTGTACTTGTTTTGACGGCTGCGACCGTGCCTACTGGGCGAACCACCCTTGAGGACGGTCGGCCGCCGTTTTTCGAACGTCAGAATTACTCCAACGTGTCGCCGGCGACCTGGGCCACCTGCGGCGCGTCGAAATCAATGCTCACCTCGCGATCCTCGCCGCCCGTGAGCGAAAGCGTCCGCTCCTGGGTGAGAATCTTACCGTCGCGCTCGACCTCGACACGGACGACATAGTCGTTCCACTGCTGGCCGGCGGTCAACTTGGTGGTCGAGAAATCGCGGACCTCGCCATTGGAGCGAGTTTCGTTCCCCGAGAGGTAGACCTTGGCGTCGGCCGGCACGTGCAGCTTCAGGCTGGTGCGCACGGCGACTCGCTCGGTGTCGGCACCCGCCGGGAAGGCGAAGGCCAGGCTCTCGCTCTGTCCGGCACGCAGCTTGATGACCTTGGTCTCTTTGACGGTTTCGCCGTCACGCACGACCTCGGCCCGCAGTTCATAAGTGTACGCGTAGCCGGCCGTCAAGCCGTTCGACACATAACGCCGTTGGGTGCCGGTGCTGGTCGTGGCCAGGCCGTTGACGAAAACCTTGGCGTCGGCGGGCACGCGGACGTTCAAGGTCGCGCTGCGGAACGACCGATTCAGGCGAGTCGAGTCGCTGTCGCTCGGGGAGGGTGCTGGAACCGTGTCTTCCGGCACATCGGTGCCGGGCTGCACGGCGCCGCCCTGGTCAGCAGGCATATCCGATTGGATGATGACTGCGCCGCCAGCGGAACCACCGCTCGAACCCCAGCTTCCGTAAGAGCCGCCGCTCGATCCGTGGCTGCCGTACCAACCGCCGTAGTATCCGCCGCTCGAACCCCAACTTCCGTAAGAGCCGCCGCTCGAATGGTAGTAGGCTCGCATCGATTGCCGATAGGCGCGCCGGGCGGCGTGGCCACCGTGCGATCCATACGATCCATACGAGCCGCCATACGAGCCGCCATACGAGCCGCCCGATGAGCCGCCGGATGAGCCACCCGACGAGCCGCCGCTCGAATGTCCCCAAAACGCGTTCGCCTTCGGCATGTCAACCACCAAAGCGGTGGCGACAACCGCACCCATGGTCAGTGTTTTCAGATTCCTTCGCAACATACGATTTCTCGCTCCCCTGAGTGAATTTGGACAAAACGGTGATTGATCCACCTTGTCACCATAAGCAACCATAGGA
>DATLQY010000423.1:0-4264 GCA_035534975.1 Pirellulales bacterium | reverse complement strand
CCCCTCTTCATTCTTCAATACTTTCTCCGATTCCCATTCAGTCCGCTGTCTCCTGTAACCTGTCCCCTGTAACCTGTTCCGTATCCCACGTGCGTACCGTCAAACTCACGCTGTCCTACGACGGCACCGCTTACGCGGGTTGGCAATCGCAGGCGAACCAACCGACGCTCCAGGACACGTTCGAAGCCGCCCTGGCCCAGGTGACCGGTGAGGCGGTGCGGGTCGTGGCGAGCGGGCGGACCGACGCGGGCGTCCACGCGTTGGGCCAGGTCGTGAGTTTCCTCTCCGCCAGTGCTCTTGCGCCCGACGCGATGCGAAAGGCACTCAACGCGGTGCTGCCCGAAGACATGGTGGTGTTGGCCGCGGTCGATGCGCCGACGGGCTTTCACGCGACCCATGACGCAGTCCGCAAACGTTACCGCTACGCGATCCATGACGGGCCGGCGCGCGATGTGTTCCGACGGCGCTACGCCTGGCACGTCCGCCGGCGGCTCGACGCCGAGGCCATGCACCGCGCCGCCCAGGCGCTGGCCGGCACACACGATTTCCGCAGTTTCGAAAGCGCTTGGCCGCAGCGAACCAGCAGCGTGCGAACGATTTTCGAGATCGGCCTGGCCCGTGGAGTCGGCGCCACCGAAGAGGATTTCGTGGTCCTAGAAGTCGAGGCCGACGGTTTTTTGTATAACATGGTCCGCGCGATCGTGGGTACGCTGGTGGAAGTGGGTCGAGGCGTGCGCGGCGAGACCTGGCCGGGCGAAGTGCTCGCCGCCCTCGACCGCCGCGCCGCCGGCATCACCGCGCCGCCCGAGGGGCTGTGCCTGGTTCGTGTCGAATATGGAGATCCCCATTCAGTTTCGCCATCAGGCCCCTCTGGATGAACAGGAGGCTCGCCTCCTGTCCCCTGTAACCTGTAACCTGTTCCCTTCTTCATGCGTATCGCCCATATCATCACGCGCATGATCCTGGGCGGCGCGCAGGAGAATACGCTTTTGACGTGCGAGGACCTGATCCGGATTCATGGCGACCAGGTGCTCTTGATCACCGGACCGGCTTTGGGGCCGGAGGGAAGCTTGTTGGAGCGAGCGAGGGCCGGCGGCGTTCCTTTGGAGATCGTGCCCTCGCTTCGGCGTTCGATTCACCCGTTGCGCGACGCGGCAAGCTACCTCGCCTTGAAGCGAATCCTTCGCGGCTATCGCCCGGACGTGGCGCACACGCACAGCGCCAAGGGGGGCCTGCTGGGGCGCGCCGCCGCCAGCGCCGTGGGTGTGCCGGCGGTCGTCCACGGCGTCCACGGCGCGCCGTTTCATCCGTACCAGAACGCCGCCTCGCGAGCCTTCTTCCGCGCCTGCGAACGTTGGGCGGCGCGGCGCTGCCATGCCTTCATCAGCGTGGCCGACGCCATGACCGAGTTGATGGTCGCGGGCGGTGTCGCGCCGCGCGAGCGATTTACGACCATCTATAGCGGAATGGAGGTCGAGCCGCTGGTGACCGCCGAGCGGCACCGTTCGCGATTGCGGCGTGAACTGGGTTACAGCGACGAACATGTGGTGATCGGCAAGATTGCGCGCCTGTTCCGTCTCAAGGGACACGACGACGTGATCGAGGCCGCGCGGAGTGTCGTGGAAAAACACCCGCGCGCGCGGTTCCTGTTCGTCGGCGACGGCGCCTGGCGCGAACGACTCGAGCGGCGAATCGCCGAGGCCGGGCTGAGCGAATACTTCCGGTTGACCGGTCTGGTCTCGTCGCCGCGCGTGCCGGAGTTGATCGCCGCGATGGACATCGTGGTCCACGCCAGCTTGCGTGAAGGGTTGGCGCGCGTCTTGCCCCAGGGCCTGATCGCGGGCAAGCCGGTGGTGAGCTACGACGTCGACGGCGCCCGCGAGGTGGTGTTGCCTGGGCGGACGGGCTACCTGCTGCCGCCGCGTGACGTCGCGGCCCTTGCCCGCGCGCTCGACGAATTGGTTCCCGACGCCGCCTTGCGCGAGCGGCTGGGCGCCGAAGGTCGCAGGCTGTGTACGCAGCAGTTTCGGCACGAGCGGATGACCCAGCTCACTCGCGAGGTGTATGAGCGAGTGCTGGCCGGGCAAAGGACCAACGACGGAGGATGAAAGTCGGAAGTCCTTCCTCCGTTGTTCCCCTTGGAGCCGCCGGTTAGACTGGACCGTTTGAGGAACACGCGGGAGTCTTTTCCTTTGGCAGTCGCAGGCCAGCAGTACGTCGGACCCTATCGTTTGTTGCGGATCATCAAGACGGGCAAGCAGTGCCAGGTCTGGGCCGCGATCAACGACCAGGACCAGTCGCGCTGCGCGATCAAGCTGCTGCTGGAGGAATTTCGCCGTGACCGCGAACAGATCGGGGCCATGAAGAACGAGTTCGCCGTCGGCCGCGCGCTCAGAAACGATCGCGTGATCCGCATCGACGACTACGCGGTGAGCCACAAGATTCCCTACCTGGTGATGGAGTTCTTTCCTTACCCCAACATGAAGGAAATCATCCACCAGGTGGTCGAAGGCGAAAAAGTACTCGAAAAGGTCGCCTTCCTGCTTCCGACGCTCATCGAACGCGCCGCCGAAGGACTGGAATATATGAACTCCAAGGGCTGGGTCCATCGCGACATCAAGCCCGACAATTTTCTCGTCAATCTCGCGGGTGAGGTCAAGCTGATCGATTTCGCGCTCGCCGTGCGCGCGAAGACCGGTATGGCCAAGCTGCTGGCGCGTAGGGCAAAGGTCCAAGGGACGCGCAGCTACATGTCGCCGGAGCAGGTCCTCGGAAAACCGCTCGACGTCTCGTCCGACATCTACAACTTCGGTTGCACGATCTTTCATCTCACGACGGGAAGGCTGCCGTACACGGGCGTGAGCAGCAACGAGCTGCTGACGAAGCACTTGAGGGCGGCGGTGCCCGCGGCCGAGGCGTACAACCGCAAACTGACGACGGAATTCTCCGAGCTGCTGCAAGCCATGATGGCCAAAAGGCCCAAGTCGCGGCCGGCGAACGTCGGCGAGTTCTTGAAGCGGTTCCGTTCGATCCAGATGTTCAAAGAACCGCCGCCGCGTCCGCCGGCGGCGGATGACGAAAACGAGTCCTAGGGGTTGCTCTTAACCTAACCGTCGAAGTCAGGTAATCTATTCGATCATGGCTGCCACCAACCACCGGCTCGCTTTCGAGCGGCCGATCATCGAACTGGAAAACCGACTGGCCGAGCTGGAAACCCACGGCGACTCGTCGCCCCAGGCGAGCGAAGACATTCGCCGCGTCCGCCGCGAACTGGCGGAGACCAAGAAGCGGGTTTACAGCCAGCTCGAGCCCTGGGAGCGGATCCAAGTCGCCCGCCACGACGACCGGCCGCGCACGATCGACTACCTGAACCTGCTGTTCGAGGAGTTCGTCGAACTGCACGGCGACAAGACGTTCGGTGACGACCGGGCCTTGCTGACCGGCTTCGCCAAGCTCGAACAATACAAGGTCTTGGTCGTGGGCCAGCAGAAAGGACGCACGTTGGCCGAACGGCAGGAGTGCCGTTACGGCTGCGCCAACCCGGAAGGTTATCGCAAGGCGTTGGCGAAGATGAAGCTGGCGGCGAAGTTCCGGCTGCCGGTGATCTGCTTCATCGACACGCCCGGAGCGTTTCCGGGCGTGGGCGCCGAAGAGCGCGGCCAGGCCCAGATCATCGCCACCGTGATGTTCGAGATGTCGAGACTTCCTACGCCGATCGTCTGCGTAGTCATCGGTGAAGGCGGCTCGGGCGGCGCGTTGGGGATCGGCGTCGGCGACAAAGTGGCGATCCTCGAACATGCGTATTATTCGGTGATCAGTCCCGAGGGGTGCGCCGGCATCCTGTGGAAGAGCGGCACCTACGCAAAGCAAGCCGCCGCCGCGCTGAAGATCACGTCGAAGGACCTGTTCGGGCTGGGCGTGGTCGACGATGTGATCGAGGAACCGCTGGGCGGCGCCCACCGCGACCACCACCAGATGGCCACCCGGCTGAAGATGTACCTGGTCCGTTCGATCCGTGAGTTGTCGGGACGGCCGACGGAGGATCTCTTGATTTCGCGGTACGACAAGTTCCGCAAGATGGGCGTGTTCCTGGATGCGGCGGTCGAACCGGGCGGAGCGGAGGCATAGGCGATTCGTGGGGCATGTTTCCAACGTGCCAAGTAAAGGTGTCTATGGCAGGTTGGAAACCCGCGCCACAGGGGTCTTGTTCGCCGTTGCCGTTGCTGTTGCCGCTTCCTGACCTGACCGCAACGTCCGATAATGT